>NZ_JBVHVT010000081.1:0-41553 GCF_055564695.1 Streptomyces sp. NPDC029014 | reverse complement strand
CCCCCCCCCCCCCCCCCCCCCCCCCCCCCCCCCCCCCCCCCCCCCCCCCCCCCCCCCCCCCCCCCCCCCCCCCCCCCCCCCCCCCCCCCCCCGGCCCCGTTCTCCGTGCGTCCGCCGGGGCGGGGAGGACCGTACGGGGTTTTCCGTCGGGGGAAAGCCGTACGGGCCCGGCGGGGGGATCGCCGGGCCCGTACGGGCGCCACAGGGGGAAGGGACGTGGCGGGTGGAGCGGTGGGTCAGCGGGGCTGGACGTTGATGCGGTAGCCCTTGCCGGTGGAGGAGCCGCCGGTGACGAGGGTGCCGTCCAGCTGGTGGATCTGGTAGGCGAAGTCGAAGTTGGCGGTGGTGCGGCCGGTGACGGTGATGTTGGCCTTGAAGGTGATGGTGGAGTTGGCCTTGCCGTCGGTGCCGATGAGCAGCGCGGTGTCGGTGTCCGAGTAGGTGCCGCAGCCGGTCAGCTTCCACTCGCCGTGCGAGGCGGTCGTGGTGTTGTTGGGCGAGGAGAAGTTGACGGTGCCGGCCGTGGCGGTGGCGCTGCCGTGGTAGCTGCCGAGGAAGGTCTCCTTGGTGTTGTCGTCCACGACCCGCCAGCTGCCGGGCAGGGTCAGGCAGCCGCTGCCGCCCTCGACCGCGGCGTTCGCCGAGCCCGTGACGGCCGTCGCGGTGGCGAGCGCGGCGATACCCGCGAATACCGCGGCCTTGATACGGGTGCTCTTGCGCATGTGAGTTTCTCCCAATGAATTCGAAACGGGGGGGTTTTCGGTACCGGGGCCGGCGGGTGAACGCGGCGGCTTCAATTTCTATGATGGCCCGCCGAATTCCTGTGCGGTATGGACCAGCTTCCGATCCGTCAGGTCGAATTCTCGGCCGGTACCGGCCCGTAAAAGGCCCCTGTGCCGCACCCGGGACACGGGATGCGGCACAGGGGCCGGACCTGCGGAGAAAAGGCGCGGTCAGTCGATCTGCATGATGATGCGGACCGCCGGGTCGACGTCCGGCTGCTTCGGCATGGTGTCGACCACGATGCCGAAGTGCTCCTCGTACGCGGCCCGCAGCGCCGCGTCGTCGGCCAGCAGGACGGTTTCCTTGCCGTCCGCGGTGGTGAGGGTCAGTTCGCGGCCGTTGACGGTGGCGCGGCCGTCCTCGTTCTGCTGGCAGGCGATGAGGTTGTGCAGGAACACCGAGTCCGGCGCCGTGCGGTACCACCACAGCGTCGGATAGAAGTCGGCGATCCGCACCGGGCGCTCGTCGAGCCGGTACTGGACCTGACCGTCCAGCTCGACCTGGAGGCCTCCCTCCGCGGGCTGCAGCACGCGGAAGTCGCCGTGCGGGTCCTTCTGCACCTCGTCCGTGCCGATGGGCAGCGGGAACCGGCTGCCCTTGCCGAAGCCCACGTCGACCATCCAGTCCTGGCCGTCGACGTGGACGCGCAGCGCCAGGTGGCACAGCGGGGCGCCGAACTCGCCGCCGAGGAAGACCGCCCCGGGGAGGATCTCCACCGCGAAGCCGAGGGCCTCCAGCAGGTGACCGAAGGACGGGTTCAGCTCGTAGCAGCCGCCGCCGCGCCGCCGGGTGACGATCTTCTCGTAGAGGAAGTCGCGCTCCAGGCTCAGCTCGGCGCCCTCCACGTGGTAGTCGATGTTCTCGAAGGGGACCGACAGCACGTGGCGCTCCTGGAGGTGCCGCAGCGCGTGGATGTCGGCCTGCTCCGGCCGGCGCGCGCCGATGCGCTCCAGGTACGCGTCCACCATCGCTTCGCTGAGCATGTCGTCTCTTCTCTCCTCGTTCGTCGCGCCCCCCGTCATCGGGAACGCCAGCCGGTCGGCGGGATGTTGTGGTTCACCCGGAACAGGTTCTGCGGGTCGTGGGCGTCCTTGACGGCCACGAGCCGGGCGTAGGTCTGCGCGTCGTACGCCGAGCGCAGGTGCTCGGCGGAGGATTCGAGGGCGCTGATGAAGCTGAGGAACGGGCCGCCGATGCGCCACGGCTCCATGGTGTCCATGAGCCGTTCCTGGAACTCCCGTACGTCCTGGATGTGTTCGGGCCACACCGGGGCGCCGGCGAACAGCGTGTACGCGGTGTCGCGGTGCGGCAGCGCGTTGGGGTGCTCGGGCTCCCGGCCCAGCGCGCCGCCCAGGTGGCGCAGCTCGACGCCGGGGCGGACGGAGTCCGCGCCCTCCTTGATCAGCGGGATCAGGGTGGCGATGGCGGCGTCGTCCAGCTCCCGGATGCGGGTGGAGCGCTCGTAGTACACGGCGGGCACGGTCGGGTCCATGTTGATCTCGGCGACCCGGGTGTAGGGCATGTCGCCGACGGTGTCGAGGACCGGCGGGACGATCTCCCGCAGCGGGCGGACGAGTTCCTCGCCCTCCTCGTTCGTGCCGTTGAAGGCGATCCGGACGTGCGCGAGGAAGCGGCCGCGGACCGGCTCCGGCAGCACGTCGATGTCGGGGAAGCGCATCACGGCGATCGAGGACTGCATCGCGTCCGGGAGGGTCCGCGTCCAGTCGCGCCAGGCCGGCAGTATCTGCTCGATGTGCTCGCCGGGCAGGAAGAGGCCGCCGCCGTAGAGCCGGGAGACGGGGAAGAGGCCGATCTCGATGGAGGTGACCACGCCGAAGTTGCCCTTGCCGCCGCGCAGCGCCCAGAACAGGTCCGGGTGGTCCTCGGGGGAGACGTAGCGCAGCTCGCCGTCGGCGGTGACCAGGTCGACGTTCTTCACGTGGTCGGCGGAGAAGCCGTACGAGCGGCCCAGCGGGCCGAGGCCGCCGCCGAGGGTGTACGAGACCACGCCGACGCCCGGGGAGGCGCCGTTGAGGGGGGCCAGGCCGAAGGCCGCCGCCTCCTCGATGACGCGGCGCCACTGGGCGCCGGGCTCGATGCGGGCGGTGCGGGCGCGCGGGTCGATCCGGACGCCCGTCAGGTTCCGGGTGTTGATCAGGATCGCGCCGTCGGCGGGCAGCGAGGTGCCGTGGCCGGTCGCCTGGACCGCGACGGCGAGGCCGGCCCGGGCGGCGAAGCGTACGGCGGCGATGATGTCGGCGGTGCCGTCGGCGAGGACCACGGCGGCGGGCCGGTTCTCCGGCAGGATCCGGTTGAAGCCGAGCGTCTCCTCCTTGTACGCGTCGGTGCCGGGCAGCAGCAGCGGCCCGCGCAGCTCGGCGCCGAGTGCGGACAGGTCGGTGGCGGACACGGAGGTTCCTTCCTGTAACGGGCGGCTCACTGCGCTGCCTTGGCGGGGGCGCGCAGGCTGGGGAGGGTGAGGGCGGTCAGCAGGACCACTGCGCCGCCGATCCAGGCGACGGTGGTCAGCTGCACGTTGTCGACGATCAGGCCGCCGACGAGGGCGCCGAGCGCGATCGACAGGTTGAAGACGGACACCCACAGCGCGGAGGCGGCCTCCATCGCGTCGGGCGCGTACTTCAGCATCCAGGTCTGCAGGCTGACGGAGACGCCGCCGAAGGCCAGGCCCCACAGGACCAGCAGGGCGATGCCGCCGGCCTGGCTCTTGCCGAGCAGCGGGAACAGCAGCATCGCGGCGGCCAGCGCCACGATGATCACCGTCATGGTGCGGCCCAGGTTCTTCGAGACGGCCGAGCCGGCGACGAAGTTGCCGATGATCCCGGCGACGCCGAAGCCCAGCAGCAGGACGCTGATCAGGTCCTCGTCGATGCCGGAGAGCTGCTGGAGCATGGGGCTGACGTAGGTGTACGCGGCCAGGTGGCCGGTGACGATCAGGGCGGTGGCGATGATGCCGGCGCGCACGCCGCGGTTGCCGAACTGGCCGATCAGCTCGCGCACGCTGACGGGCTTGGTGGCGGGCAGCTTCGGCAGCAGCACCAGCAGGGCGACGAGGACGGCGAACGCGAGCACGCCGACCGTGGCGAACGCGGTGCGCCAGCCGGCCAGGCCGCCGATCAGCGTGCCGGTGGGGACGCCGAGGACGTTGGCGGCGGCCACACCGCCGAAGATGAGCGCGGTGGCCCGGGGCACCGCCGCCGGCTGGACCAGGCGGAAGGCGAGACCGCCCGCGACGGCCCAGAAGCCGCCGATGGTGACGCCGACGAGCACGCGGGAGGCGAGCAGCACCCCGAAGTTCGGCGCGAGCACGGTGATCAGGTTGGCGGCGGCCATCACCGTCATCAGCCCGACCAGCAGGAAGCGGCGGTCCATCCGCCCGACGACCACCGGGATCAGCGGCGCGGACAGCGCCGCGACCAGACCGGGCACGGTCACCATCAGGCCGGCGGTGCCCTCGGAGACGCTCAGGGCGGAGCCGACCGAGGTGAGCAGGCCGATCGGCAGCTGCTCGGCGGTGACCAGGGTGAAGATGCCGACGGCGACGGATACGACGGCGAGCCAGCTCTTCAGCGGGGTGTGCTCCGCGGTCTGCGGCGGCGCGCCGGCGACCGCGGCGTCCGCGGTGTCGGCGGGTGTTTCGAGTGTTGCCATGACAAGAACCTCATTCGTGTAACCGGGGGCGGGGGCCGCCCTGCGGGGAGGCGGCAGGGCGACCGCGGGCAGGTCAGGTGCGGGGGACCCAGCCGGACTCGTCCCAGAACCGCAGTTGCCGGGCCTTGGACGTGCCGGCCACCTCGGTGATCCGCTCACCGCCGAGGACCAGCGTGCTCGGCGTGCCGGGGTCGAAGACCGGCCACGCGGGCAGGCCGGGACCGGCGGGCACGCCGTCGCGGGCGAAGGCGGCGACCAGGTCCATGAAGGTCTCGGACACGGTGCGCTCGACGGGCCCGTCGTGGAACAGGGGGGTCGTCTCCGGAACCGGGTAGGTCGCGGCGATCGCGGCGGTGTCGGCGTACGTGCCGAACAGGAACGGCGAGGTCGCCTCGTGCGGGGTGCCGTGGTGCGGGGCGCGCACGGGGTGGGCGAACTCCATCACGTACTGCGGGGTCCTCCCGTGCCGGGCGTGCCGCTCGGACAGCCGCACGATCTGGTAGCGGAACAGCGCGTCGCCCCAGACCTCCGTCCACAGCGACAGCGGGTCCTGCGGGAGCCCCTCGGTCTCGGCGGCCTCCCGGTACGCGGCGATGCAGGCGTCCACCAGCTCGTCGGTCACCTTGGCCGCGCCCTTGTCCAGCACGCCCCGCACGGCCTCGCGCAGCTCGGCCGAGTCGGCGGGCGGCGGGGTCGGGGTCGGCTGCGGCGGGCAGGGGCCGGTGTAGAACGAGCCCTCGGTGCGGGTGTGGACCGCCATCACCGGGACCTCGGGGGTGGGCAGTTCCCAGTCGAAGGCGCTCATCCAGCGGCCGTCGACGACGGGGCCGCGGAACTCGCGGCCGCTGCCGATCGCGCGGTCGCCGGGCAGCCCGCCGAACAGCTCCTCCCAGGCGTACATGAGGTCCTTGGCGGGGACCTCGCGCAGCCCCGGCACGGTCGTGCCGAACCGGCGGGCGAGGGACTCGTACGCGGTGCGGGCGTCGGCCGGGGTCAGTGAGGTGGACGGGTCCCACACGTGGCAGACGCTGATCGGGACGATCCGACGGATGATGTCGCGCAGTTCGGGCAGCAGGGCGAGCTGCCAGGTGCTCGATCCGCCGGCCGAGGTGCCGGCGACGGTGATGTTGTCGGGGTCGCCGCCGAACGCGGCCGCGTTGGCGTGCACCCAGCGCAGCAGCGCCGCCTGGTCCTGCAGGCCCCAGTTGGCGAAGCCGCCCGTCTCCGGGTCGGTGAACTCCTCGTGGAGGCCGAACCCGAGCGCGCCGAGGCGGTAGTTGAAGGTGACGACGACCAGGTCGCCGCGGTCGGCCAGGCGCGCCCCGTCGTACACGGGCAGGCTGCCGCCGCCGACCATCCAGCCGCCGCCGTGGATGTAGACGAGGACCGGGCGGGCGTCGTCCGCGCCGGTGCCCGGCGTCCAGACGTTGGCGTACAGGGAGTCCTCGGAGCTGTCCCGGATGATCGGCTGGAGCGATTCGGGCGCGAACGCGGTCGCGTCGCGCACCCCGTCCCAGGCGGCGGGCGGGCGCGGCGAGGCGAAGCGGAGCTCGCCGACCGGAGGTCGGGCGTACGGGACGCCCCGGAAGACGGAAAGCCGTCCGGCGCGCTCGCCGGCGACCACGCCGGCGGTGGTGCGGGCCAGCACGTCCCCGGTCTCCGGCGAAGGGCTGTGGGCGGCGGAAGGTGCCATGGCCGTGAGTTCTCCATCGTCATCGGCGGGCGGGCAGTCACACCGACTGATCGAATGCCGCGTCGGATGACTCTGGACCATCCGATGCTGGTAACCGCGCGAGGGGCCGGCAACAAGCGACGGGGCA
This sequence comes from Streptomyces sp. NPDC029014, assembly GCF_055564695.1. Lineage (NCBI taxonomy): Bacteria > Bacillati > Actinomycetota > Actinomycetes > Kitasatosporales > Streptomycetaceae > Streptomyces > Streptomyces sp. NPDC029014. The sequence continues at coordinate 35,281 of NZ_JBVHVT010000081.1, read as the reverse complement.
CTCTGTCAGGTACCGCTTTGTCCGTCAGCTCGACGGGACGGCTCCGGGTGGCCGTGTATTTTCATTCGGCGTACGCTGCCCGGTTCGAATGGTCGAGGAGAATGCGATGCTGGACGACGCAGAAGTGGCGGGATATCTCGATCGGATTGGCGCGAAGAGGCCCGGTAAAGCCGATCTGGAGGGCCTCGCCCACCTCCAGGAGCGGCACGTCCTGTCCGTTCCGTTCGAAAACATCGACTACCACCTCGGCCGGGAGATCCACCTCGGCGAGGAGGCCGTCGACAAGATCGTGCGGCAGCGCCGCGGCGGCGGCTGCTACGAGGTCAACTCCGCCTTCGGCGTGCTCCTGACCTCCCTCGGGTACGCCGTCGAGGTCCTCCCTGGCCGGGTGTACCGGCCGGACGGGCTGGGCCCGGCCATGTGCCACCTGGCGCTGCGCGTCACCCTGGACGGCGAGCCCTGGCTGGTGGACGCCGGCTTCGGCCGCAACAGCCGCCGCCCGCTCCGCCTGAACGGCCCCGACGTGCAGCAGGACCCGCACGGCGGGTACCTGGTGGCGCCGGCGGAGGCCGGCGGCTTCGACGTGTCCCTCGACGGCCGGCCGCTCTACCGGGTCGACGACCGGCCCTGCCGCCTCGCCGACTTCGGGCCCACCCTGTGGTGGTGGCGCAGCAGCCCGGACTCGCCGTTCCTGCAGGAGCTGTTCTGCTCCCTGCCGCTGGCCGACGGCGGCCGGGTCACGCTGAAGGACAAGCGCCTGGTCAGGATCGAGGGCGGCGAGCGCACGATCGAGGAGCTTCAGACGCCCGAAGCCCTCCTCGACGCGTACCGCAGCCACTTCGGGATGGAAATAGACGAGCTTCCCGAAGGCGACGGTGCGAACCCGGCCGCGGGCGTCCGCCTGGCCTGACACGGGCAGTTGACGGACTCGGCCGAATTGCGTGGACCGGCTCCCGCGGACCGGCGCACGATGCGAAGAGTACGGCGTTACTCCGTACCCGGAAGGAGCATTGTGTCCACCGTTGACCCCCTGCTGGAATTCCCACTCGACACCCAGCCGGACCCCGACGAATTCCTGCGCGCCGCCCTGCGGTGGCATTTCTCCCCGGAAACGGGTTCGCCGTTCTGGCTGGAACGCGCAGGAACTCTCGGGTTCGACCCGCTGACCGACATCAGCGGATTCGACGACCTGAAGAAGTTCCCGAACCTGGCCAACGAGCTGCGCGACGTCCGGGCCGAGGACCTCATACCCCGCGGCTACGGCGAGCGGCCGGACGTCGTCGGCGTCTACGAGAGCGGCGGCACCACCGGCGCGCCCAAGCGCATCGTCCTGCTCAAGGAGTGGCTGGACCGCCTGCTCGCCTGGAGCAGCGGCCAGCTCGACCGCCACGGCGTCCCGCAGGACGTGAACTGGCTCGTCGTCGCCCCGACCGGCCCGCACATGGTCGGTGACGTGATCAAGCGGCAGACCGCTTTCCGCGGCGGCCTCGCCTTCACCGTCGACCTCGACCCGCGCTGGGTGAAGAAGCTCATCGCCGACGGCAAGACCGCCGAGGCCGGCGCCTACGCCGAGCACATCGTCGACCAGGTGGGGTTCCTGCTGCAGACCCAGGACATCGGCGTCCTGATGTGCACCCCGCCGGTGCTGGAGCGCCTCGCGCGCCGCCCCGACCTGGCCAAGCTCATCGACGAGAAGGTCAAGGCGATCAACTGGGTCGGCACGCAGATGGACGCCGACACCCGCTACCTGTACCGCACCGAGGTCTTCCCGAAGGCCCACCTGTACAGCGGCTACGGATCGACGATGATCCTCGGCAACGCGAGCGAGCGCCCGGGCCTGACCGACGACGACCCGTGCATCTACGACCCGTTCGCCCCGCACATGGTCTTCGACGTCGTCGACCCCGAGACCCGCGAGACCGTCGCGTACGGCGAGCGCGGCCAGGTCGTCATGCACCACGTCAGCAAGAGCCTGTTCATGCCGAACAACCTGGAGCGCGACTACGCGACCCGCGTGCCGGCCCCCGAGGGCGTCTGGCAGATCGGCGACTCCGTCGCGGACATCGCCCCGGTCCAGGAGTTCGACAACGAGACCGTCATCGAAGGGGTCTATTAATGAGTGCCGGCCTGATCACGCTCGACGCGCTCGGGCCCGCCGGATCCTTCCGCGCGCGCAAGCGCATGACCGTCACCGACGTGACGGGTGCGCCGGTCGCCGAACTCAGCCTGGTCCCGAAGCTGTTCGTGACCCGCGCGATGGACGCCCTGCGCAAGGCCCGCACGATGCCGACCGCCGAGCGCACCGAGGCGCTGGCCCGGGCGGGGCGCATCTTCGCCGAGGAGACCATCGACGGCCTCACGTTCGCCGAGTACGAGCGCACCGTCGCGCGCGTCTCCGGCGTGCCGATCGGCGTCGTGCAGGCGGCGACCGCCGCCATCATCGAGGCCACCGAGGTGGCGCCGGTCGCCGCCTACCAGGCCCGGCCGACCGGCGCCGTGGACGACTGGCGGGACGAGGGGACCCGGCGCGGCAGCGCCGTGTGGACCCGCAAGGGCGACGTCTTCGCGGTGCACGCCGCCGGCAACCACCCCGGCCCGCACTCGCTGTGGGTCGAGGCCCTCGCCATGGGCTACCGGGTGGCCGTACGCCCCTCCCGGCGCGAGCCGTTCACCCCGCACCGCCTGATCTCCGCGCTGCGGGAGGCCGGCTTCGGCACCGACCAGGTCGTGCTGCTGCCCACGGACTACGAGGCGGCGGACGAGATCCTGCGCAGCGCCGACTACGGGCTGGTCTACGGCGGCGACGAGGTCGTGCGGAAGTACGCGGGGACCCGCGTGCTGCCGCAGGGCCCGGGCCGCTCGAAGATGCTGATCCCGGCCGACGTCGACTGGCGGGACCACCTGGACGTCATCGTGGACTCCATCAGCCACCAGGGCGGTGTGGCCTGCATCAACGCCACCACCGTGCTGATCGACGGGGACCCGGCGCCGCTCGCGCAGGCCATCGCCGAGCGGCTGGCGGAGATCCCGAGCCTGCCGCCGGAGGACGAGAAGGCGGTCCTGGCGGTGCAGCCGGTGGAGGGTGCCCGCAAGCTGGAGAAGTTCCTGCTCTCCCGGGCCGCGGGGACCACCGCGCACCTCGGCGGCGACGGCATCGTGGAGGAGCTCGGCGACGGCAGCGCCGTCCTGCGCCCCTCGGTGCACCAGCTCGACCGGCCGGACGCCGACCAGGCCGGCATCGAACTGCCCTTCCCCTGCGTGTGGGTGGCCCCGTGGTCGCCCGCGGACGGCATCGGCCCGCTGCGCAACTCGCTGGTGCTGACCGCGTTCACGAAGGACGAGGAGCTCATCGACGAGCTGTTGCAGGAGCCGACCGTCAGCAACCTCTACCTGGGCGACCACCCGACGTACTGGATCCGCCCGGGCGTTCCGCACGACAGCTACCTCGGCGAGTTCCTGATGCGGACCAAGACCGTCATCCGCGACTAGACAGCCCGTGTGAAGCACTCGCGCGTCCGGGCCGGCCGTACCCGCGGCGCCCGTACGGACCGCCGCGGCGGCCCGGACCCGCGCACTCCGCCCGCACCACCCTTTCCCGAGAAGGAGCTCGTTGTCATGTCCATGAATGGAACGGAGGGTTCCAGACCTGTGAGACTGCCCAGGCTCGACTCCCTGACCGGTCTCCGCTTCCCCGCGGCCCTCCTGGTCTTCCTCTACCACGCCTCCCTCGGCGTGCCGTGGATCCGGCTCTTCGAGAGCAACACCGCGAACGACCAGTTCGCCACGTACGTCTCGCAGGCCGGCGCCCTCGGCGTCACGTTCTTCTTCGTGCTCAGCGGCTTCGTCCTGACCTGGTCGGCCCGCGAGAAGGACACCTTCCGCGCGTTCTGGCGCCGCCGCTTCGTCAAGATCTACCCGAACTACGTGATCACCTGGGGGCTCGCCCTCGTCACGTTCGCGGCGGTCATGACCGAGCCCTGGCAGGCCGTGGTCAACCTGTTCATGCTCCAGGTGTGGGTGCCCGACTTCGCGACCAACTTCAGCGTGGACCCGCCCAGCTGGTCCCTCGGCGCCGAGGCGATCTTCTACCTCGCCTTCCCGCTGCTCATCCTGTTCATCAGGAAGATCGACCCGGCGAAGCTGAAGTTCTGGATCGCGGGCGTCATGGCCGCCGTCTTCCTCACCCCGACGCTGACCTACGCGGTGATCCCCGGCGGCGGCATGCAGATGCCCGGCGCCGACGGCACCTCCACCGTGCAGTACTGGTTCGCGTACGTCCTGCCGCCCGTGCGCCTGCTCGACTTCGCGCTCGGCATCCTCGTCGCCCGCGCCGTGATGACCGGCCGCTGGCGCAACATCGGCATGACCGCGTCGGCCGTCCTCCTCGCCGTCAGCTACGCGATCGCCCTGAACGTGGAGCACCTGTACGCCCAGCGCGCGGTGACCCTCATCCCGATCGTCCTGATGATCGCCGCCTTCGCCTCGCGCGACGCCGAGAGCAAGCCGACGCCGTTCAACAACCGGTTCATGATCTGGCTCGGCGAGATCTCCTTCGCCTTCTACCTCGTCCACTACATCGTCCTGGCCTACTCCAGGAAGCTGCTGGGCGAGGAGCTCTTCTCCACCCCGGTCGGCATCGCCCTGATCGCCGCCCAGGCGGTCGTCAGCGTGCTCCTCTCCTGGGCCCTCTACGCCTGGGTCGAGGCCCCGCTGACCCGCCGCTTCTCCAGTTCCCGCAAGGCCAAGGCCGCCAAGGCCGCCGCCGCGGCGGCTGCTGCCGCGCCGGGCAGCACCCCCGACCAGCCCCGCGACCGCCTGACGGTCTGACACCGGCCCGGCCCGCCCGGACCCACCCGTCCCGCCGCTCGGCCGCCCCGCCCCACCGGCACCGCACCGCCCCCACCGGTGGACCTCCACCCCACCGGAGCCCACGCCGCCCACCGGAGCGCCGCGCACCACTCCCGGCCGGAATTCAGGCCCGGCCGCCCGCCACGAGCCCATCCCCGCGCCCTTCGGGTTCCCACAGAACCCGAAGGGCGCCGTCATATACCGGGCGCGGCGAATTACCGGTTATTTCCGGTCGAGCGTATGGCCTGATTTCTCCCAACTGGCTGGAATGCGCCTTGCGGCTGGCGGGTTCGCGAAGGCGGAAGTTGATCAAGATCAAAATTCCCTCAAGCAGGGTTCCTGGGTTAGTGGACTGTGGGTAAATTTCTCGCGATCAAGGAGGCGCTGCCTGACCAGTGGCGCATCTCGAAAGTTGAATCGGGGAATTTTGATAATGAAGAAGATTGTCTCGAGCGTTGTCTCGGCTGCAATTAGCAAGCGGGACTGCGAATACCTGGTGAGCAATGTCAGGATGAACGACATGGTGAAGAACTGCCTCATCAAGGGCGGTATCGGAGGGGCGGGCGCCCTGATCGTCGGCCGCTTCGTCAGCAAGGATACCGCCAGGGATATAGCCTCCAAGACGGTCGTCGCCGGCGCCACCGGCTGCCTGGCCGCTCTCGTGTAAGACAGGTGAACTCATGGCCAAGACGGTGTTTACTATCCTCTGGGCAGCTTTGCTTATTGTGGTGAACCAGGTGCTTCATGACAATATCTGGGCGCAGTATGCGGCCACCTTCCTCCTTGGTGGCTGTTATGCCCTCGCCTTCGCCAAGGTGAAATTCCTTCGAGGCGGGAAGGCTCGGGAAGTGTCACATAATCGCGTCTTGGTCGCGGCTTTCCGGAAGTCGACCAAGGGTCGGGCGTGAGATTCGTCGGTGGTGCCTCTTTGGTGCCGCCCGCGAATTTTTTAGGCATTCCGGATCCGGAGATGCAGTTCAGACCAGGAGCGTGGAACGGTCTGGACAGCGATGACGGCTGCCTCCCGCGCCACCACGACAGCGAAGGCCGTTCGCCGCCATGCCCGGGCGTGGGCTTTGCCGTCCCTCAGTCCAGGGGGATGGCTTGGTGTGCGGCGACGATTTCGTCGATGCGGCGGGCGAGGTTGAAGTCGGCCGCGGTCAGACGATGGCCGGCGTCGTGCGTCGTGATGGCCGCCCGGAGGTGGTCGATCCGCAGGTCGAGGTCCGCGTGGTGCTGGATCCGCCGGGACCTGTCGGCGATCGTGACGATCGCGGCCACCGCGGCGTGGTAGCGGATCTCGTAGGTCCGGGTGATCTCGTTGCCCTCCCGCTTCCACCCCGGCAGGGCTGCCAGCTCCCGTTCGATCGATTCGTCGGACAGCGGCTGCGGTACACCCATGTCAGCTCCCCACGGTCACGGGTGCCAGTACCTCGGCGAGGTTCCGGCCTTCGGGCGCATCCTGCCATGGCGTCATGGTCCTCTTCAGGTAATGCAGTTCACGGACCAGGCGCGCGGAGCGGGTTTCGATGGCGATGTCCGCTGCCTCCCGCGCGATCTCGACGGCGTGGTCGGGCTTTCGGGCTGAGGCCGCGGCTGCGGCGTGGCGGCCGAGGTAGACGCCGCGATCCCGCCGGGCGGTCGGCGGCACATCGGCGACGAGCTGAGTCCAAAGGCTGTCGGCCTCGTTGCCCAGGCCGAGACGGCCGTAGCAGGTGGCGCGCTGCACCTCCAGGTAGCCCGGCGTCCGCCGGCATGCGTTGCCCCAGGGGAGGTGGTCGTCAACCCTGCCGAGCAGCCTTCCGGCGGTATCGATGAGCCGGTCCACGGCCTGCCGGTCGCCAGTGAGGCTGGCGCCATGGGCCTGCTGCTGCATGGCCATGATCCGCACCTTGGGGACGAGCCGGTCGGAGTCCTCCAAGGCCGCCTCGCACAGGTCGATGACCCCGGGGCCGTCACCGAGGTCCGTACGGACTTGGGCCAGGTTGACGAGGCTGTAGCCGATCAGCTGCGGGTCTCGGGAGCGAGCCGCGATCTCCTGCGTCACCCCTCGCCAGAACGCGGCCGCGCCGAGATCACCAGCGTCCTGGTACAGCCAGCCGACGAGCGCCGCATAGGCGGCACCGGCACCGAGCAAACCCTGGCGGGTTCGCCCCTCCGCGGACCTGACCAACTTGTCGATCAGCTGGTACTGGGCGGACACGGTTCCGATCAGGTCGTGCGGGCCGAGAAGCATGTCCGCGCGGTAGTGCCCCTCCAACTGTTCCTGGAAGTAGGTGACCAGTGCGGGGTCGACGTACTGCGGGGCGGTCGGGCCGGGCATGAGGGCTGCCGCTGTGACGGAGACGAAGGTCCTGCGCTTCACGTCTTCCTCTTGGTGTCTCTCAGGGCGCATCCACCCGTGGGACGCCGTGAATCCGAGGTCCTCCGGCCACCGTCCGAGCGCATCGTGCAGCACGATCGCGGTCTCTTCCGGCGGCCATCCGGGCCGCGCGCCCTCCCACCGGCGCCATGTCCGGGAACTGACAGTGAAGTGGACGTCATCGAGGAGTCGTTGACCGCGCTGCGTGAGCTGCGCAGCAGCGGCTTCCATGGTGCGCCAGCCGACCCGGAGCCGGGCTGCCCTCAACGCATCGTTGCGGTGGCTCATGAGCCCACTCTGAGGCGCCGTGGCGGCCGTATCCAGCGGTGGCCGCAACGTGGCCACGCGTGGCCACGCGATGGCCTATCCGCCCATCAGCTCGCCTCACCATCATCTACCCATCACACCCGGTGACGACGGCAAGGAGCACACATGGCGGGTATCGAGCAGGCGGAGCTGGACGCGGGGGCGCGGTTGATCGCGCGGGCGCTCGTCCCGTTCGAGCAGAAGCCGGCGGACGGCGAGATCGCCGGGATCGCGGTCGACCTTCAGGTGTACGGCGATCTGTGGTTCCCCGAGGCCGCGGCCATGGACTGCGCGGACGCGGTCCGGGTGCTGGACGAGTGGAACAGCCTGCTGCGCGAAGGGCCGGCCGAGTCGCCGTTCGGGCGGTGGACGCACGCCCGTGCGCTGGCCCGTGTGCTGCGGCGGCTGCACGCGCTGCTGTCCCGGGTCGGGGCCGCGTGAGCGGCGAGCGGGTCTGTGCGCGCTGTCAGCGCGCTATCCACACCGAGGTGTACGTGACGATCAGCCCGTTCTCGGCGTCCGGTGCTCGGCCCGATCTGTACGTCCATGTGTACGGCGATCCTGGCTGCGGCTCCGGTGCCGCGGGTCAGGGCGTCGGGGACAGGAGGCGGTGGGCGGTCGAGGGGGCCGGGCGGCCCACGAAGGGGAGGAGGTCGGTGTAGGCCTGGGCGTCGCCGACCAGGATGCCGCCCAGGAGGGTGCGGCAGTCGGCGTCCAGGACGAGCTTCGCGTATGTGCCCTGCGCCTCGTCCAGGCGGCTCAGTTCGAGGGAGCCCGCGGTGCCGGCGTGGGCGTCGCCGAAGCTTGCCACCTCCACCCCGAGGAGCTTCAGCTTCGTTGACATGTCCGCCTGTTCGAAGGGGGCCGAGGGCAGGTCGAGGAGTTGCCGGGCCACCGATTCGGCCATGCGGTAGCCGGGTGCGGCCAGGCCGTAGCAGCGGCCCGAGACGGCCGCGCACTCGCCGATCGCCCAGATGTGGTCGTCGGCCGTGCGGCACAGGGGGTCCACCCGGAAGCCGCCGCGTTCGCCCGTGTCCAGGCCGGCCGGGGCGGCCAGTTCGTCGCGGGGGCGTACACCCGCCGAGAAGATCACCACGGAGGCTTCGAGGACGGTGCCGTCCGCCAGGGTCACCGCTGCGGCCCGGCCGTCCGGGCCGGCCTGGACCGATGCGGTCGCGACCCCGCAGTGGGCGTGGAGTCCGCGCTCCGCGATCCGTTGTCCGAGGACGTCCCCGCCGGCCGCGTCGACCTGGAGCGGCATCAGTCGCGGGGCGAGTTCGACCACGTGCGGCTCCATGCCGAGCAGCCGGAGTGCGTTGGCCGCCTCCAGGCCGAGGAGGCCGCCGCCGATGACCACGCCGGGGCGGCCCGGCTGGGACGCCGCGCGGATCGCGTCGAGGTCGGTGAGGGTGCGGTAGGCGAAGCAGCCGGGCAGGTCGTGGCCCGGTACGGGCGGGATGAACGGCTTGGAGCCGGTGGCCAGGACCAGGGCGTCGTAGTCGATGGTGTCGCCGGCGGTGGTGGTCACCGTACGGGCGGCGCGGTCCATGGAGGCGACGGCCGTGGCGAGCCGTACCTCCACCCGCGGGTCCGTGAACAGGCCGGGTGCGGGAAGGCTGAGGTCCGTCGCGCTGTGGCCGTCGAGGTACGAGGAGAGGGCGACCCGGTCGTACGCGGGACGGGGTTCTTCGGCCAGGACCACGACCCGCCAGGACCCGGCCGGGTCGAGGGCGCGCAGTTCCTCCACGAGGCGGTGACCGGCCATGCCGTGGCCGGCGAGGACGAGGGTGCGGGGGGTGCGGGGTGTGTGCGTCATGACGTGGTGCTCCCGGGTCGGACCAGGCCGCACAGCGAGCGCACGGCGCTCGTGCAGCCGCCGCAGCCGGTGGTGGCGCGGGTCGCCGCGGCGACCTGTTCCACGTCGGCGGCGCCGGCCCGGCAGGCCTCGGTGATGGCGTGCTTGGTGACGTTGTTGCAGCGGCAGACGACGGCGTCGTCGGGGAGTTCGTCCGCGCCGGGCTCGGCCGGCGGGATGCCGAGCAGGAACTCCAGCCGCCCGGCGGACGGTACGGGCAGACCCCGCTCGTACAGCCGGCTGACGGCGGCGATGGCCCGCGGCAGGCCGAGCAGGACGGCGCCGGTGATCTGCTGGTCGTGCAGGGTGAGGCGGGCGTAGCGGCCGCGGGCCGGGTCGGTGAGCGTGATCACCTCGGCGTCGGCCGGATCCGGGCCCTCGGCTGCCGGGGACGGGTCCCCGCCCAGCCGGACCAGGTCGATGCCGGGCGCCCGCAGGCGGGTGATCTGACGGGTGCCGCGGTGTTCCGGTGCGGCGGTCCCGGTCAGCTGCCGGGCCAGCGACTCGGCCTGCTCCCAGGCGGGTTCGAGGTGTCCGGCGGTGTCCCCGGGGTGCTCCGCGCAGTCGCCGATGGCGTGGATCCGCGGGTCGTCGGTGCGCAGCCGGCCGTCGACGACGATCCGGGAGCGGACCGTGAGCCCGGCCCGGCGGGCGAGTTCCGTCTCGGGCACGGCCCCGGTGCACAGCAGCAGGGTGTCCGCGGCCAGCACGCTGCCGTCGTCCAGGGTGAGTTTGCCGGAGCAGTACCCGGCGGCGCGGCGGCCGGTGTGGAGCTCGACGCCCTGCTCGGCCAGGTGCAGGCCGAGCAGGTCGCCGGCGGTGGCGTCGACGTGCCGGTGCAGGAGGTGCGGCCCGCGGTGGACGAGGGCCACCTCGTGGCCGGCCCGGCGCAGGGCGGCGGCCGCCTCGACGCCGAGCAGTCCGGCGCCCAGGACGACGGTGCGGCGGGCGTCGGGCGCGGCCCGCAGTACGTGTTCGGCGTCGGCGAGGGTGCGCAGGGCCAGGACGCCCTCGGTGCCGCCGGGCCGGGGCAGTCCCGGGATCCGGGGGACGCTCGGGCGGGCGCCGGTGGCCAGGACCAGCGTGTCGTAGCGGTGGGCCGAGCCGTCGTCGGCGTACGCGAGGCGCCGCCGGCGGTCGATGCGGGTCACGGTGGTCCCGGTGCGCACGCGTACGTCCCCGGGCAGTTCGGGCAGGGCGAGGGCGGCGGCGGGCAGGGTGCCGTCGAGGACGGAGCCCAGCAGCACCCGGTGGTAGGGGGCCCGCGGTTCGGCGCCGAGCACCGTCACCCCGCCGCGGTGGCCGTGGTGGTGCAGCCGCTCCGCGAGCCGGTGGGCGGCGCTGCCGCCGCCGACGACCAGCACCTCGCCCGCGCTCACAGCCCGGCTCCGGCGTCGTCGCGGACGGTGGCTTCGGCGGCGGCTTCGGGGGCGGTGGCGTCGAGGCCGGCGGCTTCGGGGGCGGGCCCGACCCGGACCGCGCACACCTTGAACTCGGGCATCCGGCTGCGCGGGTCGAGGGCGTCCGAGGTGATCAGGTTGGCGCGTCCGGCCCCCGCGAAGTGGAACGGCAGGAACACCGTGTCGGTGCGCAGCGAGGGCACCAGCCGGACCCGGGCGGTGGTGCTGCCGCGGGCGGAGGCGACCTCGGCGGCCGCGCCCTCGGTCAGGCCGAGCCGGGCGGCGGTGTCGGGGTGGATCTCGACGAAGGCCTCCGGGGCGGCGGCCGAGAGTTCGGGGACCCGGCGGGTCTGGGCGCCCGACTGGTACTGGGCGAGGACCCGGCCGGTCGTGGCGTACAGCGGGTAGGAGGGGTCGGGGGTCTCGGCGGCGTCGCGGTGCTCGACCTCGGCGAACCGGGCGAGGCCGTCGGGGTGGGCGAAGGCGTCGAGGAACAGCCGCGGTGTCCCGGGGTGCGGGGCGGTCCCGTCGGGGGTCGCGGGGCAGGGCCAGTGCAGGGCTTCGCCGGCGTCGAGCCGCTCGTAGCTGATGCCGGAGTAGTCGGCGCGCCCGCCGCGGGAGGCCCGGCGCAGCTCGTCGAAGACCTCGCGCGGTGCGGCGGGGAAGCGGTCGGGGTCCTGGCCGAGCCGGACGGCGAGGCCGCGGAGCACCTCCAGGTCGCTGCGGGCCTCGCCGGGCGGGGTGAGGAGCCGGCGGCGGCGCAGGACGCGGCCTTCGAGGCTGGTCATGGTGCCCTCTTCCTCCGCCCACTGGGTGACGGGGAGGACGACGTCGGCCATCTCGGCGGTCTCGGAGGGTACGAAGTCGGCGACGACGAGCAGGTCGAGCGAGGCCAGCCGGTCGGCGATGCGGGCCGCGCGGGGTGCGGAGACCACCGGGTTGGAGCCGAAGACGAGCAGGGCGCGGGGCCCGCCGCCGGTGCCGAGGGCGTCGAGGAGTTCGTAGGCGCTGCGGCCGGGGCCGGGCAGGGTGTCGGGGTCGACGCCCCAGACGGCGGCGACGTGGGCGCGGGCCTCGGGGTCGGTGAGCATCCGGTAGCCGGGGAGCTGGTCGGCCTTCTGGCCGTGTTCGCGGCCGCCCTGGCCGTTGCCCTGGCCGGTGAGGCAGCCGTAGCCGCTGCCCTCGCGGCCGGGCAGGCCGAGGGTGAGGGCGAGGTTGATGAACGCGGCGACGGTGTCGGTGCCCTTGCTGTGCTGTTCGGCGCCGCGCCCGGTCAGGACGTACGCCCGCTCGGCGCCGGCCAGGAGGGCGACCGCCTCGCGCATCTCGGCGACGGGGACTCCGGTGACGCGTTCGACCCGCTCGGGCCACCAGGCGGCGGCCCGCCGCCAGGCGGCTTCGAAGCCGGTGGTGCGCTTGTCGAGGTACTCCCGGTCGGTGTGGCCCTCGGTGACGGCCAGGTGCAGCAGGCCGAGGGCGAGGGCGAGGTCGGTGCCGGGGGTGGGTTGGAGGTGTAGGGCGGCGGTCTCGGCGGTGGGGGTGCGGCGCGGGTCGATGACGATCAGCCGGGCCCGGTTCAGGTGGCGCATCAGCGGGGGCATGGTCTCGGCCGGGTTGGCGCCGGCGAGCAGGACGACGTCGGCGGAGGCGAGGTCGGTGACGGGGAAGGGCAGGCCGCGGTCGAGGCCGAAGGCCGCCGAACCGGCGGCGGCCGCCGAGGACATGCAGAACCGGCCGTTGTAGTCGATCTGGCTGGTGCCGAGGGCGACGCGGGCGAACTTGCCGAGCTGGTAGGCCTTTTCGTTGGTGAGGCCGCCGCCGCCGAACACGCCGACCGCGTCGGGGCCGTGCTCGTCGCGGAGCGTCCGCAGCCGGCCGGCGATCAGGTCGAGGGCGGTGTCCCAGTCGGTGGGGGCGAGTTCGCCGTCGGCGCCGCGGACGAGCGGGCGGGTGATGCGGCCGGGGGTGTCGAGGAGGGCGGGGGCGGTCCAGCCCTTCTGGCACAGGCCGCCCTGGTTGACGGGGAAGGCCGGGTCGGGGCGGACGGTGGTGCGGGCGCCGGTGCGGCCGGCGTCCCGGCCGGCGTCCTGGCCGCCGTCGTGGCTGGTGTCGCGGGTGAGCCGGGTGCCGCACTGGAGGGCGCAGTAGGGGCAGTGGGTGGTGACAGTCGCGGTGGTGGCGACGGTGGCGGTGGCGGTGGCGGTGGCGGTGGCGGTCTCAGACACGGGTGGCCTCCGCTCGGGCCGGCTCGGCGGTCGCGGCGCGCGGACGGCCGCCGCCGGGGGTTCCGGCCGGGGCGCTGCGGCGCAGGTAGACCGTCCAGGTGACCAGCACGCAGACCACGTAGAAGCCGAGGAAGGCGAGGAAGGCCGGTTCGCCGGAGGGTTCGGGCCCGCTGTAGGCGCTGCGGAAGACCAGGTTGACGCCGACCCCGCCGAGGGCGCCGACGGCGCCGGCGATGCCGATGACCGCGCCGGAGAGCCGGCGGGCCCGGGCGAAGGCGGCCTCCGCGTCCTGGCCGGAGGTGACCTGTTCCTGGGCCTGCCGGGCGAAGACGGCGGGGATCAGCTTGTAGGTGGAGCCGTTGCCGATGCCGGTCAGGACGAACAGGGCGGTGAACCCGCCGACGAACAGTCCGTACGAGCCGTTCGCGGAGGCGGTGAGCAGGACGCCGGTGCCGGCGGCCATCGCCAGGAAGGTGAGCAGGGTGACCCGGGCGCCGCCCCACCGGTCGGAGAGGAGTCCGCCGAGCGGCCGGAACAGGGAGCCGAGGAGCGGGCCGAGGAAGGTGTAGGAGGCGGACTGGAGGGGGGTGGCGCCGAACTGGCTCTGCAGGACGAGGCCGAAGGCGAAGCCGTAGCCGATGAAGGAGCCGAAGGTGCCGACGTAGAGGAGGGATATCCACCAGGTGTGCGGGTTGCGGGCGGCCTCGCGTTGGGCGCCGGGGGCGCTGCGGACGGCCGTGAAGTTGTCCATCTTCCAGGCGGCGAGGAGCGAGGCCAGCGCGATCAGCGGGATGTAGACGGCGATGACGTACGCGGGGTGGGTGCTGCCGGCGGTGGCGATGACGAGGAGGCCGATCAGCTGGATGGCGGCGACGCCCAGGTTGCCGCCGCCCGCGTTGATGCCGAGGGCCCAGCCCTGGTGGCGTTGCGGGAAGAGGGCGGTGATGTTGGTCATCGAGGAGGCGAAGTTGCCGCCGCCGACTCCGCCGGCCGCTCCGATCAGCAGGAACACCCACAGGGGGGTGCCGGGCCGCTGGACGAACCACAGGGCGGCCAGGGCGGGGACGAGCAGGATCCCGGAGGCGAAGACGGTCCAGTTGCGGCCGCCGAAGCGGGTGACCGCGTGGCTGTAGGGCAGCCGCAGGGCGGCGCCGACGAGGGTGGGGACGACGACGAGGAGGAACTTCTCGGCGGGGGTGAAGCCCAGGCCGATCGCGGGCGACATGAAGAGCACGAGGACGGACCACATGCTCCAGACCGAGAAGCCGATGTGCTCGGAGAGGACCGAGAGGACCAGGTTGCGGCGGGCGATCCGCTTTCCGGTGCGCTGCCAGAACTCCTCGTTCTCGGGGTCCCAGTCCTCGATCCAGCGTCCGGTTGCGGGACGTGCGGGCGCGGGCGACGTCATGGCTCCTCGGCTTTCTGTTCGGTGGCTGACACGTTGAACTATACAGTTCAGTTCAGTTCGAACTCAAGCGTCAGTTCGACCGCTTCAGTGCCCCGTCCACCAGTGCACCCGCGCCCCCGGTGTACGCCGCCGGATCGCACAGCCCGGCCAGTTCCGCACCGCTCCACCGCCCTTGGAGCGCAGGCTCCTCCGCGAGCAGCCCGGCCAGTGACCGGCCGCCGGCCTCCGCCGCCGCGGAGACCCGGGTCAGCAGCTGCTTCGCCGCCGCCTTGCCCAGCTCCGGCGCCAGCACCGCCGCGATCCGCTCGGATACCACCTGGCTGCCCGTCAGCATCAGGTTGTCACGCATCCGTTCGGGCCGGGCCGTCAGCCCCTCTGCGAGCTCGACCGCGGTGTGAGCCGCGCCACCGACCAACCGCAGGGCCTCGCGCAGCAGTTGCCACTCCGCGTGCCAGGCGCCGGCGGACCGCTCGTCCTCCGAGACCAGGCACTGCACCAGCCCCGCCGCCAGCACCGGCACCTGGAGCGCCGCGCTGCGCAGCAGCGTGCTCAGCACCGGGTTGCGCTTGTGCGGCATGGCCGAGGAGCTGCCGCGGCCGGCCACCGCGGGCTCGGCGACCTCGCCGACCTCCGTGCGGGACAGGTTCTGCACGTCGACGGCGATCTTCCCGAGGGCGCCGGCGGTGAAGGCGAGCGCCGCCGCGAGGTCCGCCACCGGGGTCCGCAGCACGTGCCAGGGCAGGGCGGGGCGGGCCAGCCCCGTCTCGGCGGCGTAGGCCTCGACCAGCCGGTCCAGGTACGCGCCCGGGTCCTGCTCCGCCGCGCCGTCGATCCGGGCGTACTCCAGGTATCCGGCGAGGGTTCCGGCGGCTCCGCCGAGGGACACCGGCAGGCCGCCGTCCGCGATCCGGGCGAGGCGCTCGTCCGCGTCCAGGACCAGCTGCCGCCAGCCCGCCGCCTTCAGCCCGAAGGTCGTGGGCACCGCCTGCAGGGCGAGGGTGCGGCCGGCCATCGGCGTGTCCCGGTGCTCGCCGGCCAGCCGGGCCAGGGCGGCGGCGGTGCGGCCCAGGTCCGCCCGGATCAGGCGCAGGGTCCGGGCGGCCACCAGCATGGCTCCGGTGTCGAGGATGTCCTGGCTGGTGGAGCCGCGGTGGACGTACTCGGCGGCCCGCGCGTCCTCGGCGGCGACCACCCGGGTCAGCGCCTGCACCAGCCCGACCACCGGGTTCGCGGTCTCCCGGGCGGCCAGGGCGAGTTCCCGCAGGTCCAGGTTGCCGGCCCGGGCCGCCCGGGTGATGGTGTCGGCGGCCTCCGCCGGGAGGGTGCCGAGCCCGGCCTGGGCGCGGGCCAGGGCGGCCTCGGCGTCGAGCATGGCCTGGAGCCAGGCGAGGTCGCAGACGGCCTCTTCGGCGGGGGTGCCGGCACGTACCGGCGACAGCAGCCCAGCGTCGGTGAGCGCGTCCTGCGCCCCGGCGGCCCTGGTGGCCCCAGAGGCCCCGTCGGTCCCACCGGCAGCGGCTCCGGTGCTGCTCATACCAGGACGCCGGTCAGGTCGGTCTCGGCGGGCAGGGAGACCCCGGCCGGGACGACGGCGGCGGGCGGCAGGGCCAGCACCGAGCGGGCGATGGAGTCGGAGTCGCCGAGGGTGACAGAGTCGACGCCCGGGCGGATGCCGGCCGCGGTGACCCAGTGCACGGACTCGGTGGGGACCCCGTACGCGAACCGGCGCGGGTGGGCGCGGCCGCGGGCGTCGAGGAGCCGGTACGGGCGCCCGGTGACCGCGAGGCCGCCGGACTCGTAGCCGGTGCCGTCGGGGCCGGAGATCCGGTACGTGGTGCACTGCTCGGTGTCGAGGAGGTGGCGCAGCAGCGGGTCGTCGGTGCGGCGCAGGTCGGGCTCGGGCAGTCGGGCCTCGATCAGCACGGTGGAGCGGACCGCGGGGCCGGGGACGTCGCGGGACCGGGCGAGGAAGGCGGCGTCGTCGCCGGCGGCCGTGTCGACGCGGATCTCGGTCCCGGGGCCGGTCAGGACCAGCACCCCGGCGTCGATCAGGGCGATCATCTCCTCGATCCGGGAGGCCGGCGGGCCGATGGAGAGGAAGGCGTTGAGCGGGGTGTACCAGCCTTCCAGGTCGTCGCGGTGCGAGTCGCCGGTCAGGCCGCCGTGGTCGACGGCGAGGCGGATCTCGTTGCGCAGGTCGCGCAGGACGTCCAGGGCCGCCTTGAGGGGGCCGCTGAGGTTGCCGGCCCGGGCCTCGCGGACGTCCTCGGCCAGGTACGCGACCAGCCAGGCCCGGAAGTCCTCGCGGCTGGTGAACTCGCGGTCGCCGTAGGGGCGGGAGAGCTTCTGCCAGTTCCATCGCTCGTCCGCGCCGATGCCGTACACGTCCAGGAGGGAGGCGCGGTCCTCTTCCTCCTCCAGCGACAGGAAGCGGGTGGTGAAGCCCTCGCGCTCGTCGCCGCGGCCGCGGGCCTGGAGCAGGGTGCCGTAGTAGACGCCCTCCGCCTCGCGGGAGATCAGCGGCCACAGGTCGGCGGTGAAGTCGATGCCCTCGCCGTTCTCGCAGCGGCGGCGCAGCTCCGCGATCCGGGCGGGGGTGAGCAGGCGCGGCAGGTACCGGCCGTAGGCGCCCTTCTCGTTCTCGCCGCGGGCGTGGTACGGGATGCCCCGGCGCGAACTGGCGTACAGCACGGGCTCGTTGCCGGAGGGCCGGTAGACGAGGCGGCCGTCGTCCCCGCGGTCGAACCGCCCGCCGCGGCCGGCGGTGAAGAGGGCCATGTGGTCGAAGAAGTTGAGGCCGAGGCCGCGCAGCAGGACGTTCTGGCCGGGCCTGACGACGTTCAGGTCGAGGTCGGCGGGGTTGGCGGGGGTGACGTAGGTGAGGTGGTGGATGCGGGCGAGGCTCGCGGTCTTGGCCTCGCGGGGGGTCAGCCGGGCCGGTACGTGGCCCTGGGCCATGACGATGGCGTCGAGGTCGTTGAGCCGGGTGCCGTTCTCCAGGCGGACGCCCTGCAGGCTGCCCGCGGTGCCGTGGGTGTCGGCCATGGCCACGGCCCGGGAGCGGTGGACCTCGACGGTGACGTGGGCGGGGGCGAGGGCGACGACCCGCTCGAAGGTGGCGCGCAGGTAGCTGCCGTAGAAGGCGCGGCTGGGGTAGGTGTTCGGGCCCAGCCGGCGGGCCTCGGCGACCGTGGCCGGGTCGCCCTCGCCGGACGCGGCGACGGACTGCGCCCACTCGTACAGGCTGGGGCCGGGCTCGATGGGGCCCTCGGTGCGGACGCTGTCGTCGGTGTAGATGGTGATCTGGGAGGCGACCGTGTTCATCAGCAGGTGCTGGGACTGGTCGGGCCGCCAGACCTGGCCGGCGCCGGGCGCCGAGGGGTCGACCACGTGGACGGTGACGGCCTCGTGGGCGGGGGTGCTGCGCTCGTTGGCGCACAGGCGCTCCAGGACGGACAGGCCGCGGGGGCCCGCTCCGATGATGGCCACCTGGATGCGGTCGCGGCGGGTGCTCATCGCTGGTCTCCGTTCGTGGCGGCGGTCGCAGCGGCGGCCGGGGCGGTCGGGGCGTCCGGGGCGGGGACGCGGAAGCCGTGCATCCAGGCGACGTAGTCGTGGAGTTCGTCGCGGGAGAAGGAGCGCAGGACGGTGTTGCGGTCGGTGGCGGCGGCGCCGGCGGTGTGCCAGAGCTTGATGCTCTCCCGGGCCAGGAGCTGGATCCGGCCGGTCCGCTCGGTGCGCTCCGCGTTGAACTTCTCGAAGCGCTGCGGGAACTCGTCGGCGTCGCAGTCGAGCAGGTCGCCGAGGGTCACCGCGTCCTCCAGGCCCTGGCAGGCGCCCTGGGCCACGTAGTGGAGCATCGGGTGGGCGGCGTCGCCGAGGAGGGCGACCCGGCCGTCGACCCAGTTCTCCACCGGGTCGCGGTCGACGAGGACCCAGGACTTCCAGCCCTCGCCGAGGGCGAGCAGGCGCTGCGCGTCCTCGCCGAGCGCGGCGAACTCGCGGCGGATGTCGCCCTGGCTGGCGGGGACGCCGGCGACGGCGTCGGTGGCCTTGTTGTCGCTGCTGGCGGCGAGGTTGAGGTACTTGCCGCCGGCGATCGGGTAGTGCACGAAGTGGCAGCCGGGGCCCGTCCACCAGGTGACGGAGGTCAGGTGGCGCAGCTCCTCGGGGACCTGCTCCATCGGGATGATCGCCCGGTAGACGGTGATCCCGGAGTTGCGGGGGGCGCCGTCGCCGACGAGCTGGGCGCGGATCGCGGAGTGGATGCCGTCGGCGCCGATCAGGGCGTCACCGGTGATGCGCTCGCCGTCCTCCAGGACGACGGTGGCGCTGGTCGCGTCCTGCTCGTAGCCGACCGCGGTGACGGCGCTGCGCAGCCGGATCGCGTCCTCGGCCTGGCAGGCCTCCAGCAGCTTGGTGTGCAGCTCGGCCCGGTGGACGACCGCGTACGGGTTGCCGAACCGCTCCCGGTAGTGCTCGGTCAGGTCGATGCTGGTCACGTGCTCGCCGGTCACGCCGTCCATGAAGGTGAGCGCGTCCATCTGCACGGCGGTGGAGCGGACGGCCTCGCCGAGGCCGAGCCGGTCGAGGGCGTGCAGTCCGTTGGGGGCGAGCTGGATGCCCGCGCCGATCTCGGCGAACTCGGGGGCGCGTTCCAGGACGAGGACCTCGTGGCCCTGCCGGGCGACCGAGAGGGCCGTGGCCAGGCCGCCGATTCCGCCGCCGATGATGATGAGCTTCGACATCAGATCTTCTCCTCGGTGAGCTGCGGGTCGGTGAGCTGCGCGCCGGCGCCGGCGGCGATGAGCCGGGCGAGTTCGAGACGTTTGATCTTGGTGGTGGCCGTCTGCGGCAGGTCGGACTGCCGCCACTGGACGGGGTCGGCCATCGGGGGCAGGCCGACGGTGGCGGCCTTCCAGGCGGTGGCGTCGAGCGGCTTGTCGTCCCGGGTGCAGACCACGGGCACGGCACGGCCGTTCTCGTCGGGGATGATGATGACCTCGGCGAGCTCCTCCAGCCGGGTGAACAGGGTGTCCTCGGCGGCGAGGGTGGAGCCGAAGCCCTCGATCAGGTCGACCTCGCGGTCGAGCAGGTGCACGCAGCCCCACTTGGTGCGGTAGCCGACGTCGCCCATGCGCCACCAGCCGTCGTTGACCTGCTTGTCGTAACGTTCCTGCTCGCCGAGGTAGGTGACGATCCGGCCGTCGCTCCTGACCTCGATGAAGCCGGGGTTGGACTCCGAGACCGGCAGTCCGTTGCGGCTGACGACACGGACGTCGGTCATGCCGGGGAAGGGCATCCCCACGCAGCGTCCGTCGGCGTCGAGCCCGCGCCGCTTGGAGAAGGACCGGGCCACGGCGGGGCCGATCTCGCTCTGCCCGTACAGCTGGCCGAAGATCGGGGCGGTGCGCTTGGTGGCGGCCAGCAGCCGCTGCACGGTGCGCGGGTGGATGGCGTCGAAGGTGCTGGAGAACAACTTGACGTTGGCGAGCGGCCCGCGCGGGTCGTCGGCGAGCTCCTCCCACTCCATGAAGGAGTTGGGGTGGGCCTCCAGGATGCCGGGGCGCAGCTGCGCGAAGAGGTCGGCGGCCTTCTTGGGGTCGGAGTCGGCGAGGACGACGATCGGGTAGCCGCGGAAGAGGGAGATGGCCAGGGCGGTGATCAGGCGGGAGTGCACGAAGGAGACGTGCATCGCGATGGTCTCGCGGCCCGGGAGGAGCGGTCTGGTGATCGCGGCCTGCGGACGGTAGCGCGCCTCCAGGGTGGCCCCGGTGTGGACGGCGAGCTTGGGGGTGCCGGTGGTGCCGGAGGTGTGGGTGATCAGGGTCGGGTGCTCGGGCGGCATCGTCACGGCGGGCACCCGGGGGGAGCCGGCCAGCGAGGCGAGCTCGGTGGCCTCCTTGTAGCTGCCGGAGGTGAGCAGGACCTGCTCGGCCTCGTCGAAGACCGAGGCGGGCAGCTCCGTCTCCAGCTTGTTCTGGTCGGTGAGCAGGTAGGGCTGCTCGGTGCGGCGCACCAGCTCGGCCACGGTCTCGCCGTCGAGCTTCGGCGACAGCAGCACCGGTACCGCGCCGATGCGCACCGCGGCGCAGGCCAGCAGGGTGATGTCGAAGCCGTCGGACTTGTAGATCACGACCCGGCGGCTGGGGCGGACCTGCGCGGCCCAGAGCCGGGAGGCCAGGTCGTCGATCAGGTCGGCCACCTCGGCCACGGTGGCCCTGCGCCCCAGCTCCGGGGCGACGTCGAGGTCGTGGTCGAGGATCACGACGTTCGTCGGGTGCTTCTTGGCGGCCCGCTCGAAGAGGGTCCCGAGCCGTATGCCCTTGTTCCCGATGCGCTGCAGAATCATCGCCTTGCCCTTCTCAAGTCACGTACGGATGGCGTCGGTTGTCGGTGCCGGCGTCGGTTCCCGGTGCTCGCCGGTCGGAGGGTGGAGGGTGGAGACAAGAGGAAGGGCGGTCAGGCGCCCCGGGCGGCCGTCTCCTTGTCGATGACGGTCTTGATCCGGCCCAGGGTCTCGGCCAGGTCGCCGGCGACCTTGTCGCCCCACTCGGCGAAGAACTGCTGCTTGCGGTCGGCGTCCATCTCGGCGGTGATGCCGCGGATGCCCTCGGTGGGGGTGCCCATCCGGAAGTGGTGCACCAGGAGGCTGCCCTCGCCGTCGGCCTCGATCGAGAAGCCCCAGACGCTGTCCTGCTTCTCGCCCCGGCTGTTGTGCATGGCCCACTGGAAGGTCCGGCCCGGCTCGGCCGCGACGACCTCGGCGTACGTCGTCCACTTGCCGCGCACCACCGGCGCCCAGGCGACGACGTTCTCGCTGCGCTCGTTCTCGCCGCGGAAGACCGAGCCGACCGCGCCGGGCTCGCCGGTGGTCCACTCGCCGCCGAGGCACTCGGGGCTCCACTCGCCGCTGCGGGCGAGGTCGCTCACGACCGCGTACACCTCGGCCGGGGTGGCCGAGAGGTGGATCTGGGCCCGGGACCGGAAGAGGGGGGTCTGGGTGCCGCTCATAGCGGGTGTCCTCCTGGTGTGGTGCAACGTCGGATGGCTTCAACTTCCGCTTCTGCCGCCTCGCTTGGGCTGCTCAGCTATATGAACCATACAGTTCAGTTTAATTGAACGCAACGGTTCAGTTCAGTTGGGATCTAGACTGGGTGCGAGCCGAGGAAGTTAGGGACGAACGCCATGACCGCACGGACCAGCACCGTCGAAGCCCCCGCAGGCCCATCCGGGGCGCGCGCCGCGCGCAAACGGCAGGCCATCCTGGCCGCGGCCCGCACGGTCTTCCTGCGCGAGGGGTTCGGGGCCGGGGTCGACCAGCTCGCCGCCGAGGCGGGGGTCTCCAAGGTCACCGTCTACAACCACTTCGGCAGCAAGGAGAACCTGTTCAACGCCGTCATCGGGCAGACCCTCGACGAGGCGCTCGAAGTCGCCCAGTCGGTCATCCAGGCCAAGCTCGCCGAGTCCGACGACGTCCGCGCCGACCTGCTGGAGGCCTGCCGGATCTGGGTCGCCGGACTCACCACACCCGACGTGCTGGCCCTGCGCAACGTGATCGCGGGCGAACGCCACCGCTTCCCCGAGCTCGGCCGGACCTGGCAGGAGGAGGGCCCCGGGCGCCAGCACGCGTCCCTGGCCTCCGCCCTCGGTCGGCTGGACCAGCGCGGGCTGCTGCGCATCCCGGACATGGAACTGGCCGTGCTCCAGCTGTCGGGGCTGGTGCTCTCCCCGCACCTGGTCTACGGGGTGTACGGCACGACGCTGGACGAGGAGCTCGCCGAACGGTTGCTCCGGGGCGGGGTGGACATGTTCCTCAACCAGTACGGGGTGGACCTATAGGCGTCCGCTGCGGCGCCGAACGCTGCCGCCGCCCGGACCGCGCTTGACCATCCGTCAATTTCCTGCGCGGAAAGCCAACTCGGCGGTGAAAGCGGCTTGCCCGGGCCGGGCGGTGCGTGGTTATGGTCGTCCCCCGTTGACGGATCGTCATCCGAAACCCAGGGGGATCACACCGCATGGAGAACACGCAGCCTTCCGGCCGCACGGACAGCGCGTTACCGGGCCGGCCGAGTGGCCCGCCGAGCACTCCGCCGGGCACCGCCTCACCGACCGCCGCAGCACCGAGTGCCCCGTCGTCCCCGCCGCCGCCGCCGACTCCGCCGGCACCGCCGGGCGTCGCCGTCGGCGGCGGGATCGAGCTCCGGATCAGCAGGCGGATCCTGTGGCTGGGCGGGGCGGCGTACCCGCTGGAGAACATCGCGCGGGTGTACACCTTCACGCTGCACCCGCGGCGCAAGGACGCGACCGTCCACTTCCTGAAGAACCTCGGCATCATCCTCTCCGTGGCCTTCGCCCTGACGATCCTCGGCGGTCTGACGTCCCTCGCCAGCAGGGACGCGTCGGCCACGATCCTGCAGTTCGTCTGGCTCGGCACCGTCGCCGCGCTGATCTACTGCATCGTCCAGCTGATCAGCGTGCTGACGGCGCCGTCGTACTACGTGCTGGCCGTGGAGACCGCCGGGCCGTCCATCGCCGTGGTCACCAGCAAGGACCACGCCCACCTGCACCGGCTCGTCGGCCAGATCACGCACGCGATCGACAACCCCGACACCGAGCTCTACGGGGTGCGGGTGGACACCATCTCGATCACCTCGAAGAACTACCACTTCGGGGACAACGTGAACATGTACGGCGGCACCGGCAACGTGGGGATCGGTACTCGATGAGCGGCGACAACTACCACTTCGGCGACAACGTCACCATGAACGGCGGCAGCGGCAACATCGGCATCCAGAAGAACCTCGGGGCCGCGGACGGCCCGGAGGGCCTGCCCGCGGACCTCCGGGCGGCCGTCGAGGACCTCCGCAACCTGGTCGAGGCCCTGCGCGGCGAGCTCCCGCCCGCGAGCACGCAGGTGCTGGACGCGGCCCTGCCCGACGCCACCGGCGGGGCGGCCGTCCCGCAGCAGGCCCGTCAGGGCGCGCTGATGTCCATCGCCGGCATCGCGGCCGTCGTCGGCCCGCTGGGCCAGCCGATCGTGGAAGCGGTCACCCGGATCCTCGACCTCCTCACCGCCGGCTGACCCCCACGGGGCTGGCCGTACTGAGCACGGCCGCGAGCCGCGGCCAGGGCACCTGCCCGATCCGGGCGGCCCGCCGGGCCTCGGCGCGACCGTGACACGACTGCTGCCCGATCTGCTCCGGTACGGGCCACCGGCGCCCTGCACGACGCGGCCCGGGGCGGCGCTGCCGCCCGGGCCGTGGACGCCCGGCCCCCCAGAGCGGGCCTACCCGCATCCCGCGCAGGGCCCCGGGGGGTTTGCCCTCGGTACGACCGCCCCTTCGACTCCCGTCCCGCCTAGACTGGGCGCGGGAGGTGTGTGGTGACCGTCACTGAGGACCGGCCGCAAATGCTGGCCGAGGAGTTCGAGCGCATCGCCGCCGCCGCCGAGCGCGAAGGCGTCCGGATGGAGTTCATCCACGGCAGGCTGGGAGTCAAAGCGGTGCCGGACGGCGACCACGACGAGATCATCCGGTGGCTCATGGAGCGCTGCATGCAGCATCGCCCCGATCTGTGGCTCTACCCCGAACGCGGCCTGCGCGTCGAGCGTTACCGCAAGGGCCACGCGAAGCCCGACGGTGCCCTCGCCCCCAAGGGCACCTTTGCCGGTCAGGGCGAATGGGCCGACCCCGGTTCGGTAGTCATGATCGTCGAGGTCACCTCCTACGACAGCGATACCGACAAGCGCGACCGCGAAGAGAAGCCGAGCGCCTACGCGCAGACCGGTATCCCCGTCTACCTGCTCATCGACCGGGACACCCGCGAAACCCTGGTCTACACCGAGCCCGACGGCGACACCTATGCCAACCTCTCCCGCCGTCCCTTCGGCCGCACCATCGACCTCCCCGACCCCGTGGGCATCACCCTTGACACTGAGCCCCTCAAGGACTGGGTGCGCTGACGACACGCGACGGGGCACGGACACCTCCGGCGCGGTGGAGTCCGGAAGCCTCCACCGCACCGGAGCGTGGCTGCCCTACTGGTCCTCGTAGCGGCCGAGGCGGTCGGCGGCGTAGTCGTCGAAGGCCTGCTCGATCTCCTGCGGGGTGCTCATCACGAACGGGCCGCCGCGGAAGACCGGTTCGCCGATCGGCTCGCCGCTGAGGAAGAGGAAGTCGGCCCCGATCGGCCCGCCCTCGATGCGGACGGAGTCGCCCTCGTCCGCGAGGACGGCCAGGTCGCCGTCCGTGACCTCCGCCCCGCCGACGGCGCCGCTGCCGGAGACGACGTACACGGCGGCGTTGCGGCCCTGCGGCGCGGGCAGTTCCGCGCTCTCGCCCGGGGCGAGGGAGGCGTGCACGACGGTCACGGGGACCTGCGTCTCGAAGGGGCCGGTCACGCCGAGCGCGGTACCCGCGATCACCTTGAACCAGGACCCGTCGAGTCGGCGGACCACCGGGATCTCGCCCGCGTCGCGGTTCTGGGTGCGCGGGCGCAGCCCCTTGCGCACGGCCGGCAGGTTCACCCAGAGCTGGAGGTTGTGCTGGAGGCCGCCGGCCGCGCGGAAGGCGTCGGTGGGCTCCTCGGAGTGCACCACGCCCGCGCCCGCGGTCAGCCACTGCACGCCGCCCGGCAGGACCACGCCGCGGTTGCCGGTGGAGTCGGCGTACTCGATGTCGCCCTCCAGGACGTAGGCGATGGTCTCGAAGCCGCGGTGCGGGTGCTCGGGGGCGCCCTTGGGCTCGCCCGGACCGAGGTCCACCGGCCCGACCTGGTCGAGCAACAGGAAGGGGTCCAGCTGCGGGATCTGCGGGGTCGGGAAGGACCGGCGCACCGGGAACCCCTCGCCCTCCAGGGTGTGGACGGGCTGCAGGACGTCGGCCACCGAGCGGGTCGCGGCGGCGATGGCGGCGGCAGCGGTGCCGAGGGCGGGACCCAGCGTGGTCATGATGCCTTCTCTCGTCGTTCGGGGTCGTCGTCTACCAATGCAATGAACTATACAGTTCAGTTCAGTTAAGCGCCAGGGGAGACCCCCGGCCCTTAACTGACAGATACCGGCGACCGCGATTGTCGGTGCCCCGCGCCCGCGGACAGACTCCTTTCCATCGCACCGACGCACACCCCGTTCATCGCAGGGGCATGCCACCCCCGGCATTCGCTGCGCATGTCACCTTTGCGGAAGGACAGTCCATGCCCGAGCTCAAGATCCTCGCCATCTCCGGCAGCCTGCGCAGCCAGTCGTTCAACAGCGCCCTCGTCCGCGCCGCGCAGAAGTACGCCCCCGGGGACATGGACATCGAGATCTACGAGGGCCTGCGCGACATCCCGCTCTACGACGAGGACCAGGACGTCGAGCCGGCCCCGGCCGCCGTCGCCGACCTGCGCCGCCGCATCATCGAGGCCGACGGCCTCTTCATCGCCACCCCCGAGTACAACTACGGGATCCCCGGCGTC
The DNA here is from genome assembly GCF_055564695.1 of Streptomyces sp. NPDC029014. Taxonomy (NCBI): domain Bacteria; kingdom Bacillati; phylum Actinomycetota; class Actinomycetes; order Kitasatosporales; family Streptomycetaceae; genus Streptomyces; species Streptomyces sp. NPDC029014. Next base: position 9,420 of record NZ_JBVHVT010000081.1, on the reverse strand, counting down.
CTGAAGAACGCCCTGGACTGGGCGAGCCGCCCGGCCTTCGACTCCTCCCTGACCGGCAAGCCGATCGCGATCGCCGGCGCCGCCCCGACCAACTTCGGCACCGTCCGCGCCCAGCTGGCCATGCGCCAGTCCTTCCTGTGGACGGACTCCAAGGTCGTCGGCAAGCCCGAGCTGCAGATCTTCCGCGCCGCCGAGCGCTTCGACGAGGCCGGCAACCTGACGGACGAGACCGCCATCGAGATCCTCCAGCAGCTGCTCGACGCCCTCGGCACCAAGATCCGCGAGACCCGGGCCCTGGCCGACGGCACGGTCTGACCGGCAGGCCGAGAGGCCGACCGGCTGCCGTACCCGCTCCACCCCGACGCCCCAACGCCCCAACGCCCCAACGCCCCAACGTTCCACCCCATCCCCATCACCCCCCACGCACCACCCGTCGACCGGAGTCGCCAGCTCCTGTTCGTCTCCCCCCTCACCGAAGGGCCGCCCACCCCCGGGGCGGCCCTTCGGCACGTCCCGGCCCGGATCCGCCCCGACCGGCCCCACCTCGCGACCGGCCCCACCTCGCCCCGCCCCGCGGGAAGTTGACGAAGCCTGCACGGAGCGGTGCGCCGCCGCTCCGGCCCCTTGCGAGGATCGGCCCATGCGTGCAGCCTTCATCGAAGAACTGGGCCCCGCCGAGAACATCCGCTACGGCGAGATGGCCCCTCCGACCCCCGGCCCCACGGACGTCCTCGTCGAGGTCGAGGCCGTGTCCGTCAACCCGGTGGACACCTTCGTGCGGTCCGGGATCTTCCGCACCCCCGTCGAGTTCCCGTTCGCCGTCAGCCGCGACCTCGTCGGCACCGTCGTCTCCGCCGGCCCCGGCGCCACCGGGTTCGCCGTCGGCGACCGCGTCTGGTGCAACAGCCTCGGCCACGGCGGCCGTCAGGGCGCCGCCGCCGAGCAGGCCGTCGTCCCCGTCGACCGGCTCTACCACCTGCCGTCCGGCGTGGACGCGGCCGAGGCCGTCGCCGTCGTGCACCCCGCGGGCACCGCCTACCTCGCCCTGTTCACCCACGGCCGGGTCCGCCCCGGCGAGACCGTCCTCGTCGCCGGCGCCGCCGGGAACGTCGGCAGCGCCCTGGTCACCATGGCCGTCGAGGCCGGCGCCCGGGTCATCGCCACCGCCGGCGCCCGCGACGCCGAGCACTGCCGCTCCCTCGGCGCCTGCGAGGTCCTCGACTACAAGGACCCCGCGCTCGCGGCCCGGATCCTCGATGCCGCCCCGCAGGGCATCGACGTCCACATCGACACCTCCGGCACCAACGACCTCTCCACCGCCGTGGAGGTCCTGGCCCCCCGCGGCCGGATCGTGCTCCTGGCCGGCGCCCGCTCCCAGCCCGTACTGCCCGCCGGCCCGCTCTACATGAAGGACGGCGCCGTCGTCGGCTTCGTCATCTCGCACGCCACCACCGCCGAACTCGCCGAGGCGGCCGTCGCGATCAACCGCCTGATGGCCAACGGCCGCCTGCGCGCCCGCTCAATCGAACGCGCCCCGCTGTCCGACGCCGCGCGCACCCACCGCCGCATCGAGGCCGGCGAACTCCACGGCAGCCGCGTCGTCCTGCTGCCCAAGGAGTCCTGAGCACCGGGCGGCCGACACGGGGGCGCGCAGCCCGCACGCACCGCGCGCCCCCCCGCGCCCGTCCGCCCCCGTGCCGCCGCCCCGCCCCCGCCCCCGCCCCCGCCCCCGCCCCGCCCCGTCCGCCGACCTGACGGACTGATGAACATCCGCCGGGGCCCCTTGTCCGGCGACTGCCAGACTCCCCGCATGGACGCCCTCCCGGAGACCTCGGCCGGACCGCGGAGCGCTTGGGGCGGCTTCGCCCTCCTCGGCGCCGTACAGCTGCTGCTCAACGCCTCGGTCTCGGTGACCTTCGCGGCAGGACCGGCCATGCAGCGCGCACTCGGCCTCGGCCGCATCGACCTGATCCTCGACAGCGCCGCGTACGGGATCTCCTTCAGCGGGCTGCTGCTCCTCGGCGGCCGGCTCACCGACCGGATCGGCCAGCGCCGCCTGTTCACCCGGGGGACCGCCCTCTTCGCCCTGGCCTCGCTGGCCGCCGCCCTCGCCCCCGTCTCCCACGCCGTGCTCGCCGCCCGCTTCCTCCAGGGCTGCGGCGCCGCCCTCGCGGCCCCGGCGGCCCTGTCCCTGCTGCGGGTCGTCTTCCCCGAGGGGCGGGCCCGGGCCGTCGCCCTCGCCCGCTGGGGGCTGCTGACCAGCCTCGGCGCCGCCGTCGGCATCGTGCTCAGCGGGGCGCTGTCGACCTGGGCGAACTGGCGGTGGAGCTTCGGGGCCCTCGCGGCCGTCGCCGTCGCCGCGCTGGCCTTCGTCCGCCGGGCCCTGCCGACCGGTCCCGCGCCCGTACGCGTCCCCCTCGACCTGCTGGGCGCCGTGCTCGGCACCCTCGCGCTCTCCACCCTCGGCTACGGCTTCGTGATGGTCGGCCCGCACGGCTGGTCCGCCGCCGCCGTCCTCGGCCCGCTGGCCCTCGGAGCCGTCCTGCTCGCCGCCTTCGCCGCCGCCCAGCGGCGGGTGGCCGCGCCGCTGCTGCCGCCCGGCTTCCTCGCCTCCCGGTACCGGGCCACCGCCCTGGTGTGCGCCCTCCTCGGCCCCGCGATCGGCGCGGCCACCGCCTTCCTGCTCGCCCTCTGGTTCCAGCAGGTACGGGGCTGGTCGGCGCTGGAGAACGCGCTCGCCTTCGTCCCGTACAGCGCGGTGCTGGTGGGCGTCGGCTTCGTCGCCGGCCGGATCGTCGCCCGCCACGGGGTGCGCGCGGTCGCCGTGGCCGGGCTGGCCGTCATCGCCGCCGGGCTGCTCCTCATCGGCGCCGTGGGGCTGCGCAGCGGCTCGGCGGCGGCGGTGCTGGCGGGCCTGGTCGTCCTGTCGGGCGGGAACGGCATGCTGATGTCCGCGGCCGTCGTCGGCGCCGTCTCCGGCGTCCCCGAGGGGCGGTCCGCCCTCGCCGGGGCGGTGGTCAACACGGCGATCCTCGCCGGCCCGACGATCAGCCTCGCCCTGATCAGCTCGGCCGCCGACGCCCGTACGGCCACGCTGCTCGCCGCCGGCGACCCGCACGCGGCCACGGGCGGGTACGCCTTCGCCTTCGAGGCGGCCTGCGCGGTGTTCGTGCTGGCCGCCGGCCTGGCCTGGTACGGGCTCGCCCCGCACCGCCGCTCCCGCACCGCCGGACCGACCGCCGCCGGGGCCGCCGAGCAGGCCGCCGGCCGGCGGCCCCGAAGCTCCTCCACCCCGGCCTGACCAAGGGGGGCAGGCCGGGGTGGGGGACTCAGGACCCGGCCCGGGGGCCCGGGGGGCCCGGGGCGGCGGGCCGGGGCACGGGCCCGCCACCCCGTACGCCGTTACGACCCCCGTGCGACCGCGCGACCGTCCGGACCCCCTTGACGCCCCGCCCTGCCAGGTGGACGCTCCCGCGGTCGCGAACACACGGTTGCAGCTGGGGGGCCGCCATGCCGGAGCAGTCAGTCGAGTCCGTACAGACGGCGGGAGAGTTGCGCGCGCAGCTGGCGGAGCAGGGCGCGCGCTGGTCGGTCTCGGAGCACCTCGCCGACGACGAGGCCGTGCCGCGGCCCGCGCTCGGCCTGGAGCCGGGGGCCGACCTGACGACCGCCGCGCAGGCCGGGACCGTCGACCTGCACGCCCTCCTCGGCCGGCCCAGCGCCAACCCGCACCTGACCCGCCGCCGCGCCGCGCACGGCCTGCTGCCCGGCACGCCCGCCGCCGTGGCCGGCCCGGCCGGGGGCCGGCCCGCCGCCGTCGACTGGCGCAGCCGCTGGGGCTGGCCCTGGATCACCAAGGTCAAGGACCAGAACCCGTGCGGCTCCTGTTGGGCGTTCGGCGCCACCGGCCTGGTGGAGTCCATGGCCCGGATCGAGCACGCCGTCTGGGCCGAGCGTTCCGAGGGGGACGTGCACGACGGGCTGCGCTTCTGCTGCGGCCAGGGCTCCAACCCGGAGACCGCCCTCGACTGGATCCGGGCCAACGGCGGGCTCGCCGACCCGGACTGCTGGCCGTACTCCCCGCCCCCGCCGTCCGTGCCCGCCGACCGGCGCGACGCCTGGCGCGCCGAGTACACGCCCAGTTGGGACCGGTCCGGCCGCACCGTCCGGATCGGGGACTACGTCCGCCTCGGCGACGTGGAGCAGCAGAAGGTCTGGCTCGACACCGTCGGACCGCTCACCGCCTGCTTCGACGTGTACGACGACTTCTTCGGCCTCGGCTCCGGCGTCTACCACCGCACCAGCGACCGCTTCGCGGGCGGCCACTGCGTGCTGGTCACCGGCTACGACGACGCCGCCGGCTGCTGGCTGTTCAAGAACTCCTGGGGCACCGGCTACCACGTCGGCGGCCACGGCCGGATCGCCTACGGCGAGGTCAACATCGACCACTGGGCCAAGTGCGGACTGCGCGGCACCAACGTCGACCCCTGGACCAAGCGCCGCCTGCACTCCGGGAACGTCTACGAGAGCGGCAACGGCCGCGCCCACCGCAACTTCGAGCTGCTCGCCACGACCGCCGGCGGCCGCCTCCAGCACTGGTGGCGCGAGGGCGACGACCCCTACCCGTGGGCCCGGGCCGCCGTCTTCGCCGCCGACGCCTCCGGCCAGCCCGCCTTCACCGGCACCACCTACAACCGCAACATGGAGTCGGTGCACGTGACCACCGGCGGCCGGCTGCGCCACTGGTACTACGAGCAGTCCGCCGGCACCTGGCGCGACGGCGGCGCCTTCGGCCCGGGCGACGCGGCCGTCGGCTCCACGCCCGCGTTCATCCAGAGCGACTACGGCAAGCCGGGCAACTTCGAGGTGGTCGTGCGCACCGCCGACGGCCGCCTGAACCACTGGTGGCGGATCAACGGCGCCCCCTGGACCTGGAACGACGGCGGCCGCTTCGCCTCCGGCATCGCCCACTTCGGGCCGGCCCTGGTCCAGACCCGCAGCCGCCACCTCGACCTCGTCGCCACCCGTACGGACGGCCGCATGCAGCTGTGGTGGCGCGACGACCCGAGCGGTTTCGCCTGGCGCCCCGGGGAGGTCTTCGGTAGCGCGGTCACCTCCGCGCCCTGCCTGATCGAGGGGCAGTACGGGGCCGCCGACGAGGACGCCGCAGGCAACTACGAGCTGTGTGTGGCCGTGTCCGGCGGCCGGGTGGAGCACTGGTGGCGGGGCAACGGGGCCGGCGCGGACTGGCGGCGCAGCGCCGTGTTCGGGCACGACGTCCTCGCCGTCACCGGGATGCTGCAGGGCAGCTTCGGGTTCAACCTGGAGGTCGTCGTGCTGCGCACCGACCGGCGGCTCCAGCACTACTGGCGGGACGGCGCGGGCTGGCACGAGGGGCCGGTGATCGGCCCCGCCTGAGCCCGGGAGGGAGGCGGTCGCGGGTGGAGGTGCGCAGGCTGGTCCTGGGCGCGGGCGAGGCGTACGAGGTGCGGCTCGCCGGGCGCGGCGCCCGCGGCTACGTGTGGACCTGGCAGGTCACGGGCGATGCGGACGCGGTCGCGGTGGACGCGGCCCCGAGCCCGCCCGTGGCGCTGCCGCCGGGCGCCGCGGTGGAGCTGGTGTACACGGTGCGGGGGACCCGCGCGGGCGGGCGGGCCCGGATCCGCTTCGCGCAGGTCCGCCCGCCCTACCCGCAGGAGGCCCCGTACGACGAGCTCGTGCTGGAGGTGGCGGTCACCGCCGGGCGGTCCCGCGGGGCTTGAGCGCCCAGTGCTGTACGGACTCCAGCGGGCCGCGCGCGAAACGGCGCAGCCACAGCCAGGACCCGGCGGCCAGGACCAGGGACACGGCCGCCCACAGGCCCATCACCCACCAGGGGCCGGTTCCGGCGAAGCGGGCGGTGAGGCCGAGGCCGATCCCGTAGCAGAGCAGCATGCACAGCAGGTTCTGGCCGACGTAGGCGGACAGGGCGGTGCGGCCGATGTTCCCGAGGGCGGCTGCCCCGGGGAGGACGCGGCGGTCCAGGGCCCAGCCGATGAGGCCGATGTAGCCGACGGCGACCAGCGGGGCGATCGCGTAACGGCCGAGCACGAAGAAGTCGGACCCGCCGAGCGCGGCCGCGGTGCCGAGCGGCAGGCCGAGGCCCAGGCCCCAGCCGGCCATGCGGGCCCGGATCCGGCGTCCGGCGGCGGTCGCGGTGAAGGCGCCGGCCCGGTGGAGGCGTACGCCGAGCAGGAAGAGGAAGACCAGCAGGCCGAAGGAGAAGACGGGCTCGATGCGCAGGGCGAGGGCGTTGTCGAGGCGGAAGCCGATCTGGTCGGCCCAGCTGCCGTCGGCGTAGAGGCGGACGGCGGCCGGGTCCGGGGCCTCGGGTCCGGTGTCGGGTCGGGCCAGGTCGCCGAGGGTCACCAGGCCGACGAGGGCCAGGTGCAGGGTGGCGGCCGTCCACAGGGCGGCGCGCCGCACCCGCTCGGAGCGGGCCAGCAGCCACGCCACCAGCAGGGCGGTGACCGCGTACCCCATGAGCACGTCCCAGGCGAAGACCAGCAGGAAGTGGACGGTCCCCTCCAGGAAGAGGAAGGCCGCCCGGCGGGGGTAGCGGCCGGGCCAGGGCTGTCCGCGGCGGGCGGCGGAGTCGTACTGGATGGCCAGCCCCACCCCGAACAGGATGGTCAGCAGGGACAGGAACTTGCCGTCGGCGAGGAAGCGGAAGACGAACTCGGCGACGGACGCCGGGCCCGGGTCGGCGATCGGGTCCGGCGGGTGCATGCTCCCCTCGAGCACGCTCCACTCGGAGCCGGGGGAGGTGAAGATCCAGACGTTGGTCATGAGCGTGCCGAGGATGGCGGCGCCGCGCAGGACGTCGAGGAGCGGGAGCCGGGCCCCGGCGGCGGCCGTGGCGGTCGCGGTGGCGGTGGCGGTGGCGGTCGTGGTGGCGGTGGCAGGCGCGGTCTGCCGGGGTCCGGGAGCGTCGGGGCGGGTGCTGTGAGCCATGTCCTCAGCGTCCCGGCGGGTGGGGGCCGTCTCGTCCTGCGGGCGGACGAAGCCGGTGTACATCCTTCGATGCAGCGGCCGGGGGCGGCGGTCCGCATCCTGGACGGCACAAGCGGGTGCACCCTTCATGTATCTAACCTGTGCCCATGGCCGCTCCCGCATCCGCCCCTGCGTCCGCACCCGCCCCCGTCGCTGCCGCCCCGGCGCCCGTCACCGCCGCGGACCGGGTCTACCGGCACGTCAAGGACGGCGTACTGGACCGCCGTTACGAGGGCGGCACCCTCCTCACCGAGGGCGAACTCGCCGACGCCGTCGGGGTGTCGCGCACCCCGGTCCGCGAGGCCCTGCTCCGGCTGGAGACCGAGGGGCTGCTGAAGCTGTACCCGAAGAAGGGCGCCCTGGTCCTGCCGGTCTCCGCCCAGGAGATCGCCGACGTCATCGAAACCCGGCTGCTGGTCGAGGAGTTCACCGTGCGCCGGGCCGTGCCCGCGCCGCCCGCACTGCTGGACCGGCTCGCCGGCCTGCTCGACGAGCAGCGCCGGCACGCCGCCGCCGGCGACCTCGCCGCGATGACCGCCGCCGACCGGTGCTTCCACGCCGAGATCGTCCGCCACGCCGGGAACCGGATCCTGGGCCGCCTGTACGACCAGCTCCGCGACCGGCAGCTGCGCATGGGCGTGGCCCTGCTGCACGCCCACCCCGAGAGGGTGGAGAAGACCCTGGCCGAGCACTCCGGGATCCTGGCCGCCCTGCGCGCCGGCGACGCGGACGCGGCGGCCGCCGCCGTACGGGGCCACGTGGGCCGCGTCGAGGCCCTGGTCCGGGGAACGGGCACGGGGATGCAGCCGGAAACGGCGACGGGCGCGACGACGGGCGCGACGAAGGGGACGGGCCGGTGACCGGGGCCGCACCGCAGGAGCCGCCGGGCGGGCGGCGGGCCGCGGCCGTCTGGTCGATCGGCGTCGCCGTCTACTTCGTCGCGGTGATCTTCCGTACCAGCCTGGGGGTGGCCGGCCTGGAGGCCGCGGACCGCTTCCACGTGAACGCCTCCGCCCTCTCGACGTTCTCGCTGCTCCAACTGCTCGTGTACGCGGGCATGCAGATACCCGTCGGCCTGATGGTGGACCGGCTCGGCACCAAGCGGGTGCTGACCCTCGGCGCCGTCCTGTTCACCGCCGGCCAGCTCGGCTTCGCGCTGGCCCCCTCGTACGGCACGGCGCTCGCCGCCCGCGCCCTGCTGGGCTGCGGGGACGCGATGACCTTCATCTCCGTCCTGCGGCTGGGCACCCGCTGGTTCCCTGCCCGCCGCGGCCCGCTGATGGCGCAGCTGGCCGGCCTGGTCGGCATGGCCGGAAACCTGGTCTCCACCCTGGTCCTCGCCCCCCTCCTGCACGGCCTGGGCTGGGTCCCGGCCTTCGCGGGCAGTGCGGGCGCCGGCCTGCTGGTGCTCGTCCCGCTGGTGCTGTTCCTGCGGGACCACCCCGGGGACGCCGAACCGCCGCCCCCGGTCCGGCCCGCCGCGGGCGGCGGGGGCTTCGTCCGCCGGCAGATCCGGGACTCCTGGCGGGAGCCCGGCACCCGCCTCGGCCTGTGGGTGCACTTCACCACCCAGTTCCCGGCGATGGTGTTCCTGCTGCTGTGGGGCATGCCCTTCCTGGTCGAGGCGCAGGGCCTGGAGCGGACCACCGCGGCCGGGCTGCTGACCCTCGTGGTCGCCTCGCACATGTGCTTCGGCCTGGTCTACGGCCAGGTCATCGGCCGTCGGCAGGGCGCCCGGCTGCCGCTGGCCCTGGGCACCGTCGGACTGACGGCCGCGCTGTGGGCCGCGGTCCTGGTCTTCCCCGGCGACCGGGCCCCGATGTGGCTGCTCGTCACGTTGTGCGTGGTGCTGGGCAGCTGCGGGCCCGCCTCGATGATCGGGTTCGACTTCGCCCGGCCCGCCAACCCGCCCGAACGGCAGGGCACCGCCTCCGGCATCACCAACATGGGCGGCTTCCTCGCCTCCATGACCACCCTGCTGGCGATCGGCGTGCTGCTCGACGCCACCGGCGGCGACTACCGGCTCGCGTTCTCCTCGGTCTTCGTCGTGCAGTTCCTCGGGCTCGCCCGGATCCTGCGGCTGCGCGGGCCCGCCCTCGCACGGGAGCGGGAACGCGACACCGCCCGCCCGGCCGGGCTCCCACCGCAACGACCGGCGCCCGCGGCGGCTCCCGATCAGGCCCCGGCTCCCGCTCATGCTCCGGCATCCGCTGCCGTCCGTACGACCCCGGGCGGCAGCGCCGAGTGACGGGCGTCCAGGTGGGCGGCGGGGCCGGGTGCGTGCCGGTCCAGGGGGGGGGGGGGGGGGGGGGGGGGGGGGGGGGGCGGTGGGGGGGGGGGGGGGGGGGGAGGGGGGGGGGGGGGGGGGGCGGGGGGGAGGGGGGGGGG
>NZ_JBVHVT010000080.1:0-41744 GCF_055564695.1 Streptomyces sp. NPDC029014 | reverse complement strand
CGACACCCTCCCCATACGACAACGTCGGCCTTCAAGACCACAACCAGGTCTTGAAGGCCGACGTCACGCAGGCCCCGGATTAACCAACGGCATCCGCAGAGGGTGGGGGCCGCCGCCCTACTCGTCGAAGGCGCCCACAAGGCGGGAAGCACCCCCGGTTGCCCATGTCAGCACGGTGGCGTAGCGGTGCTGGTCGATCTGACGCAGAAGGACGGTTGAGCATGCCCCTCGCACCTCACCCGGTACAGCAGTGCTCACGGAGTGCCAGTGTCGGCGGTCATCCAATTCCCCACTTCTGGCAGCTTGGGCGTCACCCAATTCCCCACCCTCGTGGTCATGTTTCCCCATGGGGGTGGTGACCGTGGTCGGCCGGTGATGGTCCGCGGTACCGGGCCAGCACCCCGATGGTCGGCCAATGCGCCGTGTCACCGGGCAATCCCGAGCGAGGACTCGCCTGGCCACGACCGATGGTCGTCAGAGGGTCACTGTGACATCCGTTTCAGCGGACGGCGGGGCGGTGGCCTCCGCTGAGCGAGTCATTGCCGCGACGGTGAGCGCGGCGAGGAAGGCGCCTTGGACGCCGAAGACGAGGTAGGGGCGACTGGATGTCACAGGCGTGTCCAGGGCCACCGCGAACAGTGTGCCAAGCGCCATGCCGATGAGGGCTGACGCGACGGCTGCCCGCCGCAAGGGGTGAAGGGAGGAGATCGCTGCGACGGCGCCGACCACGGCTGGCACCCCGGCCAGCAGCATCCCGTCGGACAGGGGGCTGAGCGCTGCCTCCCACACCACGTCGAGGTATCCCCGTAATGCCCACCACGAGGCGGCATAGGTCAGACCGCCGACGAGGAAGGCGGCCCCGCAACTGGGCGGCCGGACGGGCAAGGCCTTGCCCGAGAAGACCACCGCCGGACGCCGTGGCCGCCAGAGTCGTCCTGCCATCGGGGCACCGAACAGTAGGGCCGCCATTCCCAAGAACCACGGCATGTGCTTGAAGCAGGCATCTAGGGCGATCGTTTCGGCCACGGCGAACACGAGCAAGGGGCCGGGCAGGTCGCTCAAAGCCGTGCCGTTGTATCGCGTGAGAATGAACTGCGAATGCATTTCGAACACCGGCCGGGCAGTGGTCAGGGCGAGGGCGACGATGGCGACGCAAGGCAGGAAGGCGATGAGCAGCGGCCGGCGGGCCGCCGCAACCGCAGGTGCCCATGCCGCGGCCAGATACTCGCACCAAAGGATCAGCAGTACCAGGAGGGCGCCGCGGAGCAGTAAGTTGCCCACCTCGATGCCGAGAGAGGACGGCATGGTCAGCCAGTTGAGGAGCAGCATGGGTGAGACAGCGGTGCCAGCCACCAGGCCGAGGGGAATGCCCCAGCGTAGTGCGTGCAACCGAGGCAGGCTCTGATGCAGAGCAGCGCGTAGGACCGACAAGCCGAGGAGCACCATCAGTAGTGCGGTTACGGGCTCGGGCCACCACAGCTTCCAGATCGCATCGCTACTCCATAGCGCTGCCGGAGCCGTGCTCGGGTCCCAGATGAGCACCAGGCATGCGCCTAGCACCAGCGCGAAACCGAAGCCGGGCGCCAACAGCGGAGCCGGGTTCTTCACTGCGCTTACCCGCGACGTCATAGTGGGGTGCGTGTCGCTCAGCCGCCGCACTAACGCCCACGCGCCAACAGCGGAGCCCTTCTTCCCATCGGAGCGGAGGAGCCGCGTCAAGGGCTCGGCTCGCTCCTGCCACTCCACGACGCGTGCATCAGCCAGGTACTCCCTGCTGCGTAGCACCTGGGCCCTCGCCACCACGAGCAGTAGCGCCAGTCCCGACATCTGAACAAAGCTCGCAGCGTAGAGGTGTTGATGCACGCCGAATGCCACGTACAGGAGCGACTGGAGGGCGACGGGCGCGAACACGAGTACCGCATAGACCCGGAAGAACCCAAGCGTGATCATCGTCAGGTCTACGTCGCGGTTGCGCAGGTGCGCCAGCTCATGCAAAACCAAGGCCTCGAATGCCTCTTGGTCTCGGTCGAGCAGCGACAACACACCTCGCCCGAGGATCACGTACCGCTGACCGATCCTGCCCAACGCCACGCCGTTCGCCGCTGGGTCGAGCAGGTCGATCAGAAAGTGCACCCGCCGACCGGGGATCACACGATCGGCCAAGCGCAACAGCTCGGCGTCAAGGCGCGGCAAGTTGTCTGCGGTGATGGGCCGCACGCCACGACGGCGGGCCTGCCTGGTCGCGCGAAGCCAGTAGTGCAGCCCTGTGGCGGCGACCAGCAGGCCCGCGTTGTACAAGAACGCCTCGGAGTGCAACGGCTTGGGGGCATCACGAGAGCACTCGGCCACGCCCGGCAGCCGTCGGCCGCTTGCCCACACGTCCATCGCCGCGGCCGGGCCGCCGACGCTCGCGATGCCCTGCCGCACGCACGAGTGGAGCGGATCGCTCGGGAGGTCCCTCCAGCCTCCGGTGAAGAGCAAGTAGTAGGCTGGCTGTCTGATCACGCTGAACGCCAGAACTGCGACGATCAACAAGACGAACGCGGTCAGCGTGGCGGACGGCAGCAGAAACGGCCGCCCCGGCGAGGGCTCCGGATCCGTCGCAGTGATCGGCATCGGGCACCGTTCCTCCACGGCGGTTCAGGCTTCGTCGCCGGTGGGCTGGCGTAGGTACGCCACCACGGCCTCTGCCAGAAGCTCTGCCCGGTCCTGCGGGAGGCCGAGGAGGACAGCACGACGATGCGCAAGTCCCCGGACGCCGGCCAGGGTGTCCTCCGACAGCGGTGCCAGGTCCTCGCCTGTGGCCTCGTCGGCCAGAGCTCCTTGCCGCTGGCCCAGCCTCAGGCGCCGCAGCCAGCCCCGCGTGCGGTCGGCGACCCGCCGCCCGGCGTCCTCGGCAAGGCTCTTGGCTACTTCGCTCGCCACACCGCATGCCACGGTGGTGAAGAGCACTGCGGCAGCATCAGCTACACCGAAGCCGAGCGGGTCGTCGCGACGGCGATGCATCCGCCTCCCCCGGCGCGGAACGGCGGCCGCCGTCTCGTCGAACAACGCCAGCTCGTCGGGTGCCAAGCGCGCAACCACGTAGCGAGCCATACCAAGCTCGTCGCGTTCTCCCCGCCAGCCGCTGTCGCCCATCGCCCTCTCCCCCATACCCCGGTAACAATAACTCCCAGACTAGTCAGTCCAGTTGGATGCTCACTCACCTTGGCCGGGAAGAACAGCAGCAGGCCCACCAGGTCTCCGAAGCACGTCTGGCCGACCTGGAAGGGCAGGCAGGGCCACCTCGCTCACACGCTCGAAGAGGCCCTGGGTCAGCCCGTACCACGGAGGGCGCCCGCGAGGTCCTCCAAGCATGCATCGAGCGGCTGCGCCAGGCCAGCACCTGGGGAATTGCGTAAAGTTGGCCCTGGGGAAATGAGTGACCGTCCACAGCAGCACTGCGGTACCGCACGAGCAGACCGTGAAGCACCAGGGAGCGACCATGTCCGATCCGCAGGCGGAGGGACCGTCCTCAGCCGGACGGCGAGCGGCGCCCCGGCATCACACGCTGCCTTCCGGCCGGCAGCAGGCCAGCGCGGGCATGAGCGCGCAGATCGCCGATCTCGTCACGGAAGCCGAAACACAGCTCCAAAGCGGGCTGTGGGAGCCGACCCCCGCAGATACGGCACTCGCCCGCAAGGCCGCCGCCGGCCTCGCAGAAGCCGTCCGCCCGGCCGCCGAGCAGGAGACACTGCCGACCATCAAACGCCTGGAACACCTGCGTGAAGCCCTCGCCGTCCTCGCCGTCACCCTCGCCCGCACCCACGGCCCACTCGCCTGGTTCCTCGCCCACGCCAGCACCACCCTCTCCCCCATCCTCACCTGGCGCGCCCTCCCCGCCACCAACGAACGGCTGACCTTCGGCGCCACCCTCCCCACCCCAGACGAACTCACCGACGCCGAAAACGCCGTCCGCCACCTCCACACCACCCTCACCCACACCGGCAACCATCCCACCGACCCCCCATAGCCCGAAGCAGCGGGCACCAGGCCGGGCAGCGAGTCTGGCCGACACCGACTACCCCGAGGCGCACCACACAACTCGCGTGTGCGTCGTGAGATTGACCCCTGCGAGGTACATAGGGAGGGGCCGCCACGGTCGTGACGGCCCCTCGAAGTACGCAGGGCCGAGAAGCGGCCCGGGGACGGTTACCGCCGCAGCCGGCTCCAGTCAATGACAGCGAGCGCGAACAACCACGGCCCGGGAGTGAGCCCGGTCTGCGCCGCATCGCCCCACTCCGGCGAGACGTACGCCAACACCACGGGCACCGGGCTGACCAGAGCGACAGCCACGAGTAACCGCGCGGGCCTGGCTCTGTTCACGAGAACGTTCTCGTGAACAGAATCAGACCCCTTAGACGGTGTCTCACGTGGTGATCTTGGTGAGCTTCTTGTAGCAGGTCATGACTGCGGCGAGCCCGAGGAAGGCGAGGAAGTGGCTGCCCTTTCGCTCGTAGCGGATGGTCAGGCGGCGGTACCCGAAGAGCCAGGAGATCGATCTCTCGATCTTCCACCGGTGCCTTCCGAGGCGTTCGGAAGACTCCACGCCCGGCCGGGCGATCCGTGGAGTGATGTTGCGTTCGCGCAGCCACGCCAGGTTGCCGGCCGAGTGGTACGCCTTGTCGGCGCGAACCTTGTCGGGACGTCGCCGCCGAGGGCCGCGGCGCGAGCGGACGGCCGGGATCCCGAGGATGAGCGGGCGAAGCGCTTGGACGTCGTTGACGTTCGCGGCGGACACCCCGACGACCATGGGCAGCCCCTGCGCGTCGGTCAGAACGTGCAGTTTGCTGCCCGCTTTGCCTCGGTCGACCGGATTCGGCCCCGTCAGCGAGCCCCCTTTTTCGCGCGCACCGAGGCCGCGTCGATGATCACAGAGCTCCAGTCGAGGCCGCTGCGGGCTCCGATCTCGTCCAGAATCACGCGGTGCAGGCGACGCCATACACCGGATGCGGTCCAGACGGAGAACCTCCGGTGAGCCGTCGCCGGCGACACTCCGAATGTCGGTGGCAGATACCGCCATGCGCACCCGCTGGTCAGCACGTACACGACGGCCGTGAACACGGCACGTTGGTCGATCGGCGCGGTGCCACCGCCCTGCGGGCGCGAGCGGAAGGACGGCAGCACCGGCTCGACCAATGCCCATAGATCATCCGGCACGAGCCGCTCCGACAGATCCCCACCCATGAACGATCATGATGCCGCTGCCAGTCACCCGGCGACGGCTGGTGGAGTTGTTGGGCTGGTTGCCCTCGCCACCTCAGAATGGGCGCATGGCTCCTCTCCCCATCGACCCGCGCTCGTTGAACGCCGCCGAGCGCACAGTGCTTGAACACATCCTGTCGGCGGAGTTCGATGGCGCGTCGCAACTGCGGAGTCAGCTGGACCGCACCGAGGTGACCGCTGTCTGGGGGCCCGACTCCGTGAGCGTCGATCTGCAGGTCCGGGAACCGTGCGAGCATGCAGCACTGCCGACCGAGCTCGTTCCCGTGGACGCGCACGTCCATGACCCGTCCGGCGCCTACGTCGGCGAGATCCTCGTATGGACGGACCGGGGAGCCACGCTCGCGGCCCTGGAGTTCGCCTGGGTCACCGACGAGATGCCCACGTCTCTCCCGACCGTCATGCACGGCCGGC
The DNA here is from genome assembly GCF_055564695.1 of Streptomyces sp. NPDC029014. NCBI lineage: Bacteria > Bacillati > Actinomycetota > Actinomycetes > Kitasatosporales > Streptomycetaceae > Streptomyces > Streptomyces sp. NPDC029014. The sequence continues at coordinate 36,068 of NZ_JBVHVT010000080.1, read as the reverse complement.
TCAGCTGGCCGTCCTGACGGCTCCGCCCGCCCTCAGCCCCGCCAGGAACGAGATCGCCACGTGAGACACCGTCTTAGCCCCACAAGCCCATCGAATGCGGCCCTGCTCACCCCTTCGGCCGGGGCCCGCTCAGCCGGCGGCCGCGGCCGGTCTGACCGAACCGCGGCACGTCCGCAACGGTCACGTCCAGGCGCAGCCGCTTGAACCTGAGCGGGTGCCGGAACACCCCGCCGTGGTCTACCGCCCGGTCCGCGCTGATCTCCGCGACCAGTTCGGGGCGGACCAGCACCGCGTCGAGGACGTCGCGACTCCCCCACGCCGCGGCGAACCGCACCCCCGTCCAGGCGTGACCGGGGCCGGCGGCGGCGAGGTGCTCACCAACCTGCCGGGACGCATCCGGGCGCAGGGGGACGGTCCGGCCGACCGCGCGCAGCCGACCGCCGGTGTCGTGGCGGCCGAGGACGAGGAGGTGTGGGCGGGTCAGGGTGCCGGTGATGGCGCCGATGACGGCTTCGGTGGTGTCCCGTCGTCTGATCTTGGTCCAGCCGCGGTATCCGGGGAGGTAGCGGCTGGTGAGGGATTTGATCAGGATGCCTTCGACGCCGGAGATGTCGGTCCAGGCCTGAAGCCATTCCCGCGCTATGGCCAGGTCCGTCGTCATCGGGCACAGCGTCCAGGGGGCGGTCAGGGCGTGGGCGGTGAACAGGTTCTCCAGGCGGGCGCGGCGCTCGGCATACGGCAGGGTCAGGAGTTCCTGGCCGTCCTGCTGCAAGATGTCGAAGGCCACGAAGTAGGCCGGCCACCGCGCGGCCAAAGCCGGAGCCCCACGTGCGCGGGCGGCGGCTCGGCGCTGCAGCCCTTCGAAGGACAGCGCGCCGGCCTCCGGGTCCCAGACGAGCAGCTCGCCGTCCAGGACCAGGCCGCCGGGCAGCTGCTGCTCGGCGGCGGCCACCAGATCCGGGAAACGGTCGTGGATGAGAGAGCCACGGCGGGTCTGCACCAGCACCTGCCCGCCTGGGCCGGTCGGGGTGAACACCAGGGCTCGGTGCCCGTCGAATTTCTGCTCGTACGCGACACCCGCGCGCAACGCGGTCGGGCCCGGCACCGACTCCGCGGCCTGCGCCAGCATCGGCTCCACCGGCGGCCGCAACACCACGATGGCTCCCTTCACCGAGCCCCCTTCCAGAGTCGCCGACCGCCCACCACTGGCACACAAATTCGAACATGCGATCTAATGGAAGTTGATGTCTCCAGCACCACCCCAGGAGGACCCCGTGACCTCCCCCACCGCACCGACCGAACCCGCCAGACCGCAGCCGGTCACCTGGGCGCCCTCGCAGACCGGCAGATGCGCCCGCTGCCACGCCGAATGCTGCCGGTACGGGGTCGGTGGGAACCCCCTCTGCACAGCCTGTAAAGCCCTGCGGGACACACAGCGGAGCTGAGCGTGTCCGTACTGCCGCCCGATCTGCCGCGCCTGCGGACCCTGATCACCTACCTGCGCGGAGAACTCACCCGGGCAGAACAAGCCCTCGCCGCCGCCGAGGAGCGGGAGGCGCTTGCCGCCCGTCGTCGGCCGCTGCCGGAGCCGCCCGCGTGGCTGATCGAGCGCGGTATCGGCGTCGGCCGGCCACCGGTCCAGGTCCATACCGGCGATTGCTGGGCCACCGGCAAGCGCACCACCCCCGTCACCTCCGGCCAGGCACGGCAGGCACTCGCCGAAGGCGTGAGCGCCTGCCCACACTGCCGCCCCGACACAGCCCTGGGAGTCCTGGAATGAACCCCTGCCACCACGCCACAGACATAGCCGGCGACCGGCCGCGGGTAGCCGTCCACCCGCCCGACGCCGGCGGCGGCCGCCTGGTCCGGATCGGCAGTCAGAGCCTCGGCCGCGCCTGCAACCTCGGCGACCTCCTCGAATTCCTCCGCCGGGCCGGCCTCGCCCCCGACGACATCACCCCCACCGAAGCCGATCTGTTCGACTGGCGCGGCGGCGGACCCACGGTCTGGACTTCGGCCGCCGGGCAGGAATGAGTGCAGGTAGTGGGTGCCGCCCACCGGGCGACGGGGCGGCACCCAGTGCCGCGCTTGTCAGGGCACCCGTGGGGGATCGCCTTGTGCACACGGGCTCACGCCAAGGGGTCGTCTCCAAGAGTCTGGAGATGACGCCGGACCGGGTCGGCGAGGGCGGCGTAGAAGGGGGTCCGGTCGGCGGCCTGCAGGACTTCGGCGCATACAAGAAGCTCGGCGACGCGGGCGGCCGGGTCGTCAAGGATGTGTGCCAGGGCTTGGCGGGTGCGGGTGGCGGTGTCGGGGGCGCGGAGTGCGTAGATGTAGAGGGTGGCTGCGTCATACCCGGCAGGGGCGGTGCCCCAGCCCTCCCAGTCGAGGACGAGCGGGTGCGGGCCGGCGGTGAGGTTGGCCCAGTGGAAGTCTCCGTGCGCGGTGGACCAGTGGACCTCGCCGACGGTGTGGCCGGTGAACTGCGGGACGACCCGGCGGAGGAACTCTTCCCGTACGGCCTCCCGGAAGGTGGGCACTGGGGCCAGGGCATCGAGGGCGGGCGGGAGTTCCTGCCACCAGTTCTCGGGGAGGTCGGGCGTGGTCTGCAGTACGGGGCTGTGGGAGACGGCGGGTGCGGTGGCGTACGCGTAGAGCTCGGCGCGGTAGTCGAAGCCGTCGGCCGCCCAGTCGTGCACGGCGTGCAGTGCGGGCCGGGGGACGGCGGTCGGGATGGTGTCCCTGGCGGTGAGCGGGCCGTCCCACAGTTTGCCCTGGCCTTTCCCGGCCGGGGCCGAGATGAGGCGGAGCCAGCCGCGGCCGGCGGGGGCGGAGAGGGTGCGGCCCTGGTATCCCCACACCTGCCGTCCACCGTCGTGCTGCTTGAGGCCGAGGTGCGCGCAGGCGTGGGCGTGCGCGGCGGTCATGCGGTCTCGGGTGGGCGGTTCAGGTGTGGGGAACACCAGGTGTTACCTCCGGGTGAGGGCTGCGGCGTCGCAGGAGACGAGTTCCTGGGCGAGCCCGGCGGCCTGGTCGAGGGTGAGGCCGGAGCTGGTGGCCAGCTCGCCGAGGGTCACCCCTTGCCCCTCGATGAGCGGGGCGAGGAAGGCCGCGGTCTGTGCGTGCAGGGTCCACTCCTGGCCGGCGGCGCGGAAGACGATGCCGCCGTCGGCCACATGGTAGGAGGCCCGAGCCGTCGTCAGGCGCAGCTTCAGGGTTTCGTCGGCGGGCACGGTGTCGAGGTGAGGCAGGGAGGGCAGCGGGCGGCCGGGGTCGCAGGCGTCGAGGGATTCGACGTACTCGGCGAGCACGGCGGGGTGCAGGGCCTCGGTGATCTCCTTCCGCAGGGTCTCGGCGTAGGCGGCTTGGTCGGCCGGGGAGGCGTGGACGGGAAGGCAGGCCCGTACCGTCGGCGAGGCGGTGAGCTGGCGGGCCAGCCACTGCAGGAGTTGCTGGCCGGTGGCTGGGGTCAGGCCGCACGTCAGGTGCAGGGACCGGCCTTCGGTGGCGGCGACCGCGTGCCACCAGCCGCGGGGCACGTACAGCATGTCCCCGGCGCGCAGCATGATTTCGGCGACCGGCCCGCCGTCGGGCGGGGCGGGTGCTTCGACGTCCTCGCGCAGCGGGTCCGGGCGGGTGGGCCCGTACAGCCGCCACCGCTTGGACCCTTCGAGCTGGAAGACGACGGTGTCGTGGTCGTCCCAGTGGATGCCGAATCCCTCGGTCGGCGTCCACGACGCATACGCGTTGACCTGGACATCGGTGTGGAAATGCCGCTCCAACGCCTCGGCAAGTTCACCGACGGGCGCGTGCAGGTCATCGACGGCGTCCAGGACCAGGGAGGCGCCTGCCGCTATCTGCCGGTGCAGCGCGCCGGGCAGGATCCGCTGGCGGACCTCCATGCGCTTGGTGACCTTGCTGTGGGTGTACTCGAAGGGCGGGACCTGGACGCCGGCGCGGAACAGACGCAGCCTGGGCGCGTCCAGGCGGTGACGGCCGATGATGGCGTTGAGGTCGTCCCAGGTGAGCAGGCCGGCGAGGTCGGCGGCCTGTGACCAGTGCTGATAGGTGCGGCCGAAGGCCTCGGCGAGAAACGTCTCGCCGAGGCCCCCAACCGCCGCGTCAAGGGCGGTCATCAGCGACGGTCAGTCGTTTCCGTCGCCCTTGCCGGTGCCCCCGCCGTCGGCGGGGGTCTGCGGGCTGGCACCCTTCACGACGCGCTTGGAGATGATCAGGTCCATTACGGTCTCCTCTCTCAGGTGGTGCGGTTTCCCCCCGCCGGGGCTCCGGCGGGAAGCGTGGTGTGGTGCGGCCGGCGGAACCAGGGCCGGACGCAGCAGGTGATGAGAGGCTGCGCACCCGGGGCCCAGGTATCTCACCCGGGTACGCGGCAGTTCACAGGGCCCGGACCGGCGGCTAAGCCTCCGCGAGACGGTCGAGACGCTCGTACAGGGCGCGGACGAGCCGGGCCCGTCCCTGCATGCAGCGCACCGTGCCGTCCGGCGGGATAGACAACCGATAGTCGGCTTCGGCCAAGACACCGGTGACGAGGGTGCGGGCCGGGTGATCGGAGGGCAGCCGGTTGGCTGCGCGACGGACGTCGGCGGCGACTGCGCGGGCCGCACCGGTCAGCTGCAGCGCGATCTGGTGAAGGTCCCCGGCCGCCATCGCCCGCGATCCGGTGCAGGCCAGTGCGCCTTCGGCCAGCGCTTGGTGCGCGGCACGGTCCAAAGGCAGCGCGGATTCGATCCGTCCTTCGGGGTCGTGCAGGAGGGTGTGCTGGCTGCTCATCAGGTCCTCGCTGGCATGTGTGCGGTCGGGTGCGGTGACCAGTGAACCTGCCGCGACGTTTGACCGGATGAGCCAGGCGGCATGGCCATTTCGGGGACATGGCCGGGATTTATGGCCAGGCTGGCACCGAGGGTTTCGAGGACAGCCGAGGGACGGCAAATGATGACCGAACTGCACGACGCCCCAGAACCGATCGGGCCTCTCCTGAAGCGGTTACGGACGGCGAGCGGGCGCACCCAAGAGCAGCTGGCGGCGGATCTTACGGCGCGACGGGGCTATCCCTTGGAGCAGGCGGCGGTGTCGCGGTGGGAGACCCACGAGCGGCTACCGGACCCTTCCTCGCGCGCTTTGCTGGCGGCAGAGTTCGGAGTACCGGAGGAGGTGGTGCGGCACGCTGTCGCCCTCGCGCGACGGCTTCGCCGCTCGGAGCAGTACGCGAAGGATCAGGAGAGCGATGTGGACCGCCGCGGATTTCTCACGACCTCGGCAGGGGCCGGGATCGCCGTCATACAACCGTCCTTCCTTCTCACCGCCGGCCGGCGCATTGGGGCGGATGTGCCACGGCAGCTCAGGGAGCGGACGGCCCGGCTGCGCAGGCTCGATGACCTGCTGGGGGGCGGTGACACGTATCCGGTGTATGTCCGCGAACTGCAGGCCACGATCCGGATTGCCGACGAAGGCGCGTACAGCGAGGCGACCGGCCGCGCGCTGCGGGCCGTGATCGCCGAACAGGCGCAGATGGCCGGGTGGGCCGCCTTTGACGCCGGGCACCACGAGGACGCCCGCGGGCACTACATGACCGCTCTGGCCGCCGCCCGCGCCGCGCAGGACACCGCCCTGGAAGGGAACTCGCTCTGCTTCCTCGCCTACCTGGAATGGGCAACCGGCGGCAGCCTCGGAATCCAGCTCGCCACCGCCGCCGTCGAAGCGCCGGCCGCGGGGACGCCCGCGCGGGTGCGGGCGCTGCTGGCCGACCGGCTGGCCTGGCAGCACGCCACCGCCGGCCAGTCCCGCGAAACCGACTACGCCCTGGGCCTCGCCTCCGAGGCCATCCACGAACAAGACGACGAGCCGGCCCCGGACTGGGCGTACTGGGTCGATGCCGACGAGATCGCCATCATGACCGGCCGGTGCTGGGCCGAACTCCGCCGGCCCCTGCGGGCCATCCCCGCTCTGGAAGACGCTCTATCCCGGTATGACGACACCCACGCCCGGGACAAAGCCCTGTACCTGTCATGGCTGGCGTCGGCCTACCTCGATGCCGGCGAGGTGGAGCACGCTCGATCACCCGTACCTGGCCCAGCACCGCCAACGGGCCCGTTCCCGGCGCCGTCAGCCGGGCCACCGTCGCCCCGAACGCCCCCGCCGTCAGGGCAGCCAACTCGTCGGCGTCCGCATCGGTGGACCAGCCGGACAACCGGTCCTCGCCCTCGGCATCGTCGGCGAGGAGCAGGTGCGGGTCATCGAGCCGGAACCGGAACGCACGGCACTCGGCGCCGGCAACAACCAGCGAGGCCGCCGGCATGGCCACGGGCACCTTGTTCCAGGTCAAAGCAGTTGTCCGAGCACCACGGGTTGGGCCTGAGGGGCTGATAGATCCGTTTGCATCGTAGGCAGGCTGGCTGTGCCGGCTCTGGCCAGCACTCGCCGGAGTTGATCATTTGTGCTCGGGCCCGAAGTTCTGAGTTCCAGCGGGTGGCTCTCTGGCGACATGTGCTCGAGCACCAGATGCGGCCGGTGCCCGGCTTGCGGTGGGCCATCGAGAGGCCGCATGCCCCGCATTCCTGCAGTTCAGCACGTTTTACGAGCTCTTGTTGCAGGCATTGGCGAGAGCACCAGGGGTTGAGGCGGAGAGGCTGGAAGCGGCGCTCGCAGCCCCGACAGCTCTGACCGCCGGAGGTGGCAGCGGCCTCCGGCGTCTCCGAGGCCCACCGAGCCAGGGGGCCCGCGCAGGTCGGAGTTGCTTACCACCGACGGCTCGCCGGGAGGACCGCATAGTCCGGTTTGCCAGCTGTCAGCGCTCCCTTGCCATCGTGCATTACCTCAAATCAGCCTGTGGGTGGACCGGTTAATTGCTTGTTCACCTGATCTAATGAACTCCGCCGTCCTAGTTCGGCATTGCTCGGGAGCGTTTGACAGATTCCGTGGTGCACGTCGGTGGCTCATCACCGGCGTCCGCCTCATGCCGCCGCCGGCGGAGCAGGAGCAAGCGGCGAGACGTCCAGACGCCACCAAGGCGTTGTTGGGGCTGATCGTTCTTCGGGCGTTGCCAGGTGGGCCGTACGGGGCGAGGACCGCCGCACTCCCTTCGACAGAGTGTTGGCCCGTTCCTCGTCGGCACGAGGCTTCGGCGCTCGGGCGCGTGACACGCTCCCGAGAGACGGGAGCCTCTGTGTTCGCCCGGCACGGCCGGGTGGAAGGACGACACCATGGCCACGAAACGGCCTGACGGCGACTACCCCTACATCGGCAGCACCATCTGGGGTGAGCGCCTCGCGGACGCCATCGAGAACACCTGCGCGGACCTGGAGGTAGTACCGCCTCCCCGGCAGGCGATCACCGAGGGTCTCGCCACCGCTCTCCCGGACACCGAGATCAAGAACCTGATCTCCACCCAGCGGGGCAAGAGGGTTCTCAAGCCGACTGCCCACCGGCTCGTAAAGGCCGGCACCGACCAGGTGCTGCTACTGATGTGCGACATCCACGGCGCCGCGGCTGCCCCGTGGCACCTCAACGATCGCACTGTCCCGGCCTGGTCCCCGCCCCTCCCGGAGGCCAACCAGCGCGTCGAGGACCTCGTCGCCGCCGAGGCGGCGCTGGAGGAAGCCACGAAGGCCGCGAAGTCCGCCGAGAAGGAGGCAGAGGCTTGCCGTCGCGCGCCGGGCGACGAGTCGTACGCCGCGCAGGCCCTGGCGGCGGCCACGCAGAAGCACCAGGACGCCCTTCGCCGCGTGACCGAGCTTGAGGACAGGCGTCAGGTCCTCCTCGCTGCCCTAGGTAACCGGAGGCCGCGCCCCGTGGTCCGCTCCGCGGAGGAGGAGGGGAAGCCGAAGGCAGCGCTCGTCCTGGCGGAACAGCCGTACGCAGTGGCCTTCCACCTGCAGCGCTACGCCGCCGAGAGCCTGGAGCGTGCCGGCAGGACCCGCGGGTACGACCTGGTGGAGTCCCTGGTGGACGCGGGCCAGCTCTCCAAGGGCATGAACGTCCTTCAGCAGTGGCAGATCACCAGCTCCGACGGCACGGTGTCGAAGCCGTGGCGGCTGGCCGCCGTGACCGGCAACAACCGGGCGCTGGCCCGGCTGGACGTCTTCCGCGTGCGCCCGGAGCACCTGGTGACGGGAATGCCCCAGTCCCTGGTGTCCCTGCCGAAGGAGAAGACCGACCCCGGGCTGCTGCTGCTGAGTCTGCGGGAGATCCTGAACCGGATTTCCACCCGGCTCAACCAGGACGCTGCCAATCCGGAAGCGGAGCTGACCGGCCCGTCGCTGCGGGCTGGGAAGATCGCCACGGTGTCCGCGGAGATCGTGATCGGCTGCAGCAGGCCGGAGGCACTGGAACACGTCCTGCGGACACTGAACGTCAACGACCACCTGCGCGGCATCCAGCCCTACGACGAGGACGCGCGCCTGATCGCCCTATTCGCGACGCTCGTCGACTCCTATGCCAGGGAGTCGCTCCTGGCCACGGCCCTTGCCGAGGCGTTCCCCAACGCCCGCGGTGCGGACCTCCTCGACCTGGCCGGCGTGCGCGACGCGCTGACCGCCAACGGGCCGCTCGACCCGCTCGAACCGCTCGTCCCAGCCGGCGAAGAGGTCTCGCCCGTCGTGCTGCGCGACATCGCGGTGTGGGCCATCACCGCGCTCGTGTTTCCTGCGATCCCGCCCGAGACCACGCCGAAGTCGAGCAGGCGGACCGTTCGTGACACGGGACGGTTCTGGCCGATCGTGCGGGGCGCACTGCAGGAGCCGGCGTGGAGCCAGATCCGGGCGAAGACGGCCGAGGCGCGTACGCGGCTGTGGTCCGCTGCTGTCGCGCAGCTATTCCTGCACCGGGGCAACATCCTCTCCGCGCTGGGCTTCTTCGGTACGACGGAGACCAAGGAGGGCGCCAGGCAGGACCCGCGGCCGCTGAAGGAACTGTTCCTCGGGGCGGAGGCCGGTGACGCTGGTGCCTGGACCGCCCTGGTCCAGCGGATGGCGCCTGCGCTGATCCACGCGCCCCAGCCGTTCATCACGCCCGGCCAGGGCAGTGAGGCGAACGAAGGGCGCAAGGGCGTGCGCCGCACCCCCAGCAGTGCCCTCGCCGCTCTCACCCTGGCGTACACGCAGAGCAACGTCCCGAACATCAGCCGGGCCCGTCTCCTGGCTTTCGCGAAGGCCGTGCTGGAGCACCCGGACGCGACGCAGCCGCCTGAGGCGCAGGACGGCACGCTTCTGGTCTGCTACGGCGAGCAGCACTGGAGCGAGAAGGACCGGACGCCGATCACCGCGGGCATGGTGATCGCCCCGGACATCGAGGGTCGGCCCACCGGCTACGTCGCCGACAAGGCGTGGTTCGACGAGATGTTCCCCGTGGAGCTCGGCCGCCCGGCCCCGGCCGGAGGAGACGCCAGCACCTCCATGGGCACCGGGAACAGTGCGGGTGCTGGCGACGGCGGCACCTCCCGCGAGGAGGTGCGAGTCGACCCCCGCGAGCAGCTGGACGCGCTGCGGCAGCAGCTGCCCGCCCGTGTCGAGCTCGTCGAGGGGAGTTACCAGCGGGCAGTGGACTCCGCCCACACGCTGATGACGGACTTTGAGGAGGCACGCCGTCTGCGGGCCCAGCTCGGAGAGGATCCACTGCCGGCCGATCAGCGGATCGAGTGGATGGAGAAGCTGACGAAGGCCCGGGCCGCGGCTCAGGCCAGTGTGACGACGCTCGAACAGGTGGAAGCGCTGATCCTGCAGGTCTGACCGGCACGACCCGGGCCCTCGTGTACCGGCGGGCTTCTCAAGACAGCCGAGGAGTCCGCCTCTCGTCCTTACTGCAGTGGTGCCCCGGCGGGTCACGACTGGTTCAGCCACGTGCCGAGAGCGGGCAGACCCGGCCGCGGCGGTCAAAAGTATAACCAGCGTGCCAGGAGGCGTCTCGGCTGCGGTGGCCCGTCTTCACTGTCACAACCGCGCCGTCGGTCCACCTTCGGTGGCACACGGTCCAGGTTCGCTGGCACAGGACCCCCGGGGCGTCAGCCCGAGCTCGGGAGCGGCGGCCAGACGTGCGGGCCGGTGCACTGCCCGCAGGCGGCGCAGCCGGCGCACTCGTCGCAGAACTGGCGCGGCCACTGGCCGGGGCAGTGGCAGATCGGGTTGTGGTCGGGGTCGTCGTCGCCGGGGTAGAGCGTCTCTGAGGCTGCTCCTTTGGAGTGGACACCCTGACAATGGATCTTGATGGTCCAAGGAGGGATGTCCAAGTGGGGCGGAAGTCTCCGTATTCGGAGGAGTTCAGGAAGGACGCGGTTGCGCTCTACCGCGCCACGGCCGGGAAGCGGACGTACGCGGCGGTGGCCGCGGATCTCGGCATCACCGCGGAGTCGCTGCGGACATGAATGCGCAGGGACGAGGCCCAGTCCGTGCCCCAGGCTCGCGACGGCAGCGGGAGCGCGGCGGAGGAGCTGGCCCGGCTGCGAGCGGAGAACGCCCGGCTGCTGAAGGCCGAGCAGGAGTGGCGGCTGGAGCGCGAGATCCTGCGCCGGGCAGCCGCCTATTTCGCCCGGGAGGTGAAGTGAGCGCCCGCCGCTGGGCCTTCATCTCCGACCACCGCGCCGACTTCGGCGTCAAGCGGATCTGCCGGGTGCTCGGGGCGTCCCGCGCCGGCTACTACCGACACCTGGGCACCGAGCAGGTCCGCACCGAGCGGCAGGCCGAGGAGGCTCGGACCGTGAGTGAGATCCGCGCCATCCACGCCGAACACCTGGGTGCCTGTGGTGCCCCGCGTGTTCATGCCGAGCTGCGGGCCAGAGGGCGCAGGATCAACCGCAAGCGGGTCACCCGGCTGATGCGGACCAACCATATCGTCGGCCGGCACCTGCGGAAGGGGAAGCGGACCACGATCGCGGACAGGACCGCGGCGCCCGCGCCGGACCTGGTCATGCGCGACTTCACCGCGGACGCCCTGAACACCAGGTGGTGCGGCGGCATCACCTACATACGCGTCGGCACGGCCTGGTTCTACCTCGCCACGGTGATCGACATTTGCTCGAGGAAGGTGGTCGGCTGGTCGATCGCGGACCATATGCGCACCTCGCTGGTCACCGGCGCGATCGAGATGGCCGTGGCCGCCCGCGGCGGCCGGGTGAACGGCGTCGTTTTCCACACCGACAGGGGCGCCCAATACAGCGCGGCCGCCTTCGCCGACGTCTGCCGCCGCCACGGCATCCGCCGAAGCATGGGACGGGTCGGCTCGAGCTACGACAACGCGCTCGCCGAATCGTTCTTCCAGGGCCTCAAGCGCGAGTGGCTCCACGGACGTCGCTGGACCTCGAAGGCACAGGCCCGGCTCGAGCTGTTCCGCTGGCTTTCGTACTACAACAGGCGCCGTCGCCACTCCGCGCTCGGCTACCTCACGCCAGCAGAGTTCGAACAACAACTGATCACGACACGTACTCTGTCACTCGTTGCATGAAACCCGGTGTCCACTCCCAGGGATCAACCTCACCCGCGATCACATACCCAGACACGCGCAGAGCCTGTTTCATCCGGCGTGCTTCGACGATCGGCCACAGCTCCGTCAGTGCCAGATCCGTGGCGGACAGTGTGCGTTGCTCTATCGTGCGGCCGCTTTGGTTGGCCTGGAGAAACCCGGCAAGGATTGCCAGCCACCTCCAGGCTGTCTCGACCGGGACAGCTGTTGTTCTGTGTCTGGCGAGTGTGGCGGGAAGGAAGTGGTGCAGTAGATATCGATGCAGGGTGCCGGTTCGGGCGAGGTCGACGAGATCCGACGGGTGGCGCCGGTAGGAGCCGTCCGGGGTCCTTTCCTGGTAGACGGTGACTGCGAGGAACAGGCGCCAGGGAGTTGTCAGGAGCGCTCCCAGACGCGTTCCGGGCGGGGACACCAGTCCCCCGTCGCCGCCTGTCGCATCCGACGGTTCCAGAGCGTCCATCACCTGCTGCCACCGGTGCCGCCCCGCTTCGGTGTCGGCGACCCGCCACCGCAGGAAGTCTCGTGCCTGGCGACCGTCCACCGGCCCAAGGCACACCACTGCAGCGGTGCGCAGGTGCGCTTCAGCCTCCGCCAACGCGTCATAGGCCGGCCGCCGGCAGGTCACAACCACCGGGGCCGCTTCGGTTCCGTGCTGCCATGAGTTGAGCTGCCGCGTAAGGGCGGCGGCGGGTCAGCCAGGTCCAGCGCCGCCGTGAGGGTCCAGTTCATCGAGGCCGTCGACCACGGGCAGCACCATGCGCGCTTCCACCAGGGCCCGAGCCGTGCCCGAACGCAATCCGAAGGATCTCACCAATCGCTGCCGTAACCACTCCTCGATATCCTGCCCGCGCCATTAGGCGGCCGCCATCCGCAGCGGAACCGCCTCATCAGGCCGCCGGTCCCGGGCGAGTTCAAGTGCCAAGGACAGGGCCGCAAGAGACTTCCCGGTGCCTGCGTCGTCGGAAGGATCACCGCCGGTGATCACCATGCGGCGGGGGCGCAGGGAGCGATACAACGTCGCGAGTTCACCCAGTGTGCCCTCCGTCGGCACCCCGTCAACCCTGCCCTGCGCATGTGCGATGAAGCCCAAGTCGATCCTGCCTCCGGTGTCTCCATCCAGCGAGCGCACGTACTCCCGCTGTTCGGCCCGTACGACTGCACGCGCGAGCTGAGCGGCCAACTGCTCCGCGCCCGGAGGTGCCGTCGCTGCGTAGGCAAGGGCCAGCACACCGGCGGTGGCGCCCACGGCACTGGCCACCGGGTCCGCCGTGTCCCACCCCCGGAAGACCGCGAGCACGAGCAGCCACACGACCAGGGCGGCGCCACCGCCCCACACCAGACGGCGCTTGACAGCTTGTCGTAATCCCATGCAACCGATCTTTCCGACGAAAGCAGTCGTACGCCAGGCTCTTGCCAATCCTCAAATGGGCGGGGCTGACGGTCTCATGGCTCCAGGCCGGACGGCCGGCGAGGTGGGCGCCGAGCATCATGCGGGCGACGGTTGCGGCGAGAGTGCTGTCGGTGCCGATGACGGTCTCGATCCACCGCATCGGAGAGGAGGTGGTGCAGAGGGCGGCGCCAGCCGGTGCACCCCGGAGCTGGCAGGCGCCGGGGTCGCCGGCACATCGCCCACCAGCGGGCAGGGTCTACGCTATGGCCTGCGGCCACCGCACGATCTTCAGGAGTCCACACCACCCCAGATGATCACGCGGTGGCCGTACCCGTTCCCAGCCGGGCCCGCCGCAAGATCGCGAAACCAGCTGGAGTATCAGGCGGTCAGCCCGTCCAGAGGTCCGAGTCGCACGCTTACGAATCCAGGTTCACCCAGAGGTGCCAGTTAGAGGTGGTGGTGCTCTTCCGACAGAACCAATCGGAATAGATGCCCGCCCGCCCGAATGACTGGCACGCGGATAAGGACGGGAAGGTACCGATGTCGGTATACCCCATCGCATCGGAGGACGCGGATGCCGCCTGCGCGGTGACAACGGTACCGCCGGTCAGCAGTGCGGCTCCCAGCGCAGCGCTGGTGAGCCAGACTCGTGCACGCATAGATTCTCCTTTTCCATAGCCCTCTTTCGCCGTGTGGACGCGGCCGGGCGGTAGCGACTACGACAGAACACCAGGGAGGAATTCCGGTGCCTTTTGTTTATACTATCGGAACGGTGGATTCCGTGAGGTGCGATTGCGCCACCCAGAAGAATCTTGAGTGTGGCTTCTTTTAAATAACCCCTACTTCTTCTCTAAAGGTTGTCCCGTATCTGCTGGTCATGGGTGAGATGATCTTGGTGTGGCTGGTGTGATCACGGCGTCGGAGCGGTCCTGGATAGCCCCGTTCACGGGGCTGAATCCGCGCGCCTTCGGGAAGCTGGTGACGGTTCTGCGGCGCGAGGGTGCGGACGCCGTCCGCAAGGAGCGGCCGTGGAGCCTGCCGCTGGAGGACCGGGCTCTACTGGTCGCCGCGTACTGGCGCACGAACCTGACGATGCTACTGCCGGGCAACCGCCACGACTCCCGCGGCTGGGAGGAATCCGGCGCCAAGGCCGCCGTCGGCAACACCACCACGATCGCCGACGGCGGCTACCAGGGCACCGGCCTGGTCATCCCACACCGCAAGGCAAAGGGACAGGCCGAACTCAGCGACTGGAAAGAAGAGCACAACCGATCCCACAAGCAGGTCCGGGCCCGCGTCGAGCACGTCTTCGCCCGCATGAAGACGTAAAAGATCCTGCGTGACTGCCGTCTCAAGGGCGACGGCGTCCACCACGCCATGGCCGGCATCGCACGGATGCACAACCTCACCCTCGCCGGATAGCAAGCAAACGAGCTGGTCAGCGAGCATGCTCTAGATCATTTACGGGACATCGTTTAGCCTCGCCGTTTCGGTTGGGGTGGTGAGACGTCGCTGATCGTCTGCTGCCAGGTGGGTGAGGCGGCTTTCGTTGCTTGGGCATGGCGGAGTCCCGGCGCGGGGGTCGGGTTCTCCAAGGTCTTTCGGGTCGTGGGCGGTCAGGGGTTTGCTGGTCAGCCGGCGGGCCGGGGCAGTGCGGCGAGGCGGTGGAAAGCCGTGGCCAGGTCGTGTCTCCAGGGCCAGGTCTGCGATATCCGCAAGCGCAGTCGCCGACCGCCCCGGGTGAGGCTGGCGGCGACGTGCAGCAGCCGGTAGCGGAACTTCTTCGGCTCGGCTGCCGCCAGCTCCCCGTCCAGCAGCAGGACGCGCATCCAGGCCAGCAGGTCGATCGCTGCGAGGCTGAGTTCGAGCCAGGCTGCGTTGATCGCGAACTGGCGGGAGGGGAAGCGGCCGAATCCGGTGGTCTTGCCGCACCGGATGTGGTCTTCGACGGTGGCGTGCCCGCGGTGGCGGACCTCCAGGAACTGGGCGGAACCGCCACCGGAGTAGGGAGTGTCGGTGAGAAACACCTGGTGCCGCAGGCCCTCGTCCTGGTCGAACAGAGAGAGTTGGGCGCCGGGGTGTGGTCGCTCGCGCCGCACGATGATGCGCGTGCCGGCCGGATAGCCGGTCAGCTCGACCATCCCGGTCAGCTCGGCGACCTCGGCGCCGGCACGGAGCGAGCCGTCCTGGTCCAGAGCGGGATGCCAGAGACGGTCGGGCATCGCTCGGATCGCGTGGCGGACAGGCTCGGTGACCGCGTATCCGACGGAGAAGAAGGTACGGATTCCTCGTTTCCGCACGTCGCGGACGTGGGTGAGGAAGGCCTTCGCGGATCCGGCGCTGTCGGTGCGGACAAGGATGTCAGTGCCGTGCCGGTGGGCGTCGGGGATCTGCGCGAGAGCCTGGTCGAGCACCGCGATGTGATCGCTCGCGGTGTTGGCGCCGGCGTTTCCGGGCCGCAGCCGGCCGGACAATCCCTCTCCGGTGTTCGCAAGGAAGCACAGCAGCGGGTGGAATCCGAAGCCATCCTTGTAGGTGGGTGCGGCCTGGTCTTTCTCGGAGTGGCAGGTGATCAGCGTGGCGTCGAGATCCAGGACCAGCCCGGGCAGTGCACGTCCCCCGGCCTGAACTGAAGGTATGCCCTCGCCGCGCTCAGCGGCCTGCAGCCAGGCCACCTCCCGGGCCTGGGCGCGGGCCGAGCGCAGAGTGGTCAGTGTCCTGTCGTCGGTGTCGGCGAGCAGTCGCCAGGCCGTCGGTGTCGAGGCGACGGGGCCGAATACCTCGCCTTGGTCGCGCAGTACTGCCAGGTCCGCGATGGCCTCGCCGCCGTCGGCGAGCATCACCGCCAGGTCGGTGGCGATCCGGCCCGGATCATGCCCGGTCCCGCGCGGCCGGAGCGGCCTGAGCACGGTGGAGTACGCGGCGGTGAGCCCGGTGGCGTCAGGGAGATCCGCCAGCAACCGTGCCCCGGCATGACCGACCACCCCCGAACCATCGGCGCTGACGTGGACCTTGGGACGCAACCCGATAGCCTGCACGCAGAAAGTGCCCTCCGCTTGGACCGACAGAACCCCTCAGCAAGGTTCATCGTTCCAGGTCAGGAAGGCACTTTCGCGTTTCCGCCTCACCAGCTGCCGTTCCCAACCGAAACGGCGAGGTTAGCTACATGAGGTGTCTTTCCCCCGCGATAGCCGGGGGAAGGAGGCTCTGATCTGTAGGCACCGCCGGGGCGGGCGCGAGCGGCGAAGGAGTACCCTTCCGACCTCGTCGCGGCGCCGGGCCCGGTGCGGTACACGCTGCTGGCGGCGCTGTGCCACGTGCGCGAGAGCGAGATCACCGACTCGCTGATCGACCTGTTCATCCAACTGGTGCAGAAGATCAATACGCGGGCCGAGAAGAAGGTAGAGGGCGAGTTTGTCAGGGAGCTGAAGAAGGTCCGCGGCAAGGAGGCGATGATGCTGCGGGTCGCCGAGGCCGCTTTGGCCGAGCCGTCCGGCACGGTTCGCAAGGTGATCTTCCCGGTGGTCGGCGGGGAAAAGACGCTCAAGGCGCTGGCGGCCGAGGCGGCGGCGAACGAGGCCAAGTACAAGGCGCGGATCCGCACTGTGCTGCGACGCTCGTACTCGGCGCACTGGCGGCGGATGCTCTCGCCGCTGTTGTCGGCCTGGGAGCTGAAGAGCAACAACACCGCTTACCGGCCGGTGATGGACGCGATCGACCTGCTCAAGCGCTACCTGGACCAGCCGATCAAGGACGGGGCGTTCTTCGACGCGGAGGAGGGGGTGGTGCCCGAGCAGTGGCGGGCCGCGGTGGTGGACGACAAAGGCCGGGTCGAGCGCATCCCCTACGAGCTGTGCGTGCTGGTCAGCCTGCGGGACGCGCTGCGCAGGCGGGAGGTCTGGGTGGCCGGGGCGAACCGCTGGCGCAATCCGGAGGACGATCTGCCGCCGGACTTCGAGGACAACCGGGACGTGCACTACTCGGCGATCCGTCAGCCGCAGGACCCGCAGGAGTTCATCGCCGCCCTGCAGAGGCGGCTGCGCGACGCGCTCACGGGCTTCGACACCGCGTTGGAGCTGGGGACCACGGGCGGGGTGGAGATCACCAAGCGGCACGGCGAGCCGTGGATCAAGGTGTCCCCGCTGGCCAAGCAGGAGGAGCCGGAGAACCTGGTCGCCCTGAAGGCCGAGATCCAGCGCCGTTGGGGGACGATCGACCTGATCGATATCCTCAAGGAAGCCGAGTTTGCCACCGGATTCACCTCCGAGTTCGCCTCGGTAGCCTCGCGCGAGGCGGTCCCACGTGACGTCCTGCGGCGCCGGCTGCTCCTGGTGCTGTTCGCCCACGTTATCTACGTGATCCTCGACAACCTCTCCGCCCACCTGAACTGGAGAATCCGCAGGTGGGCGGCCCGGAGGAAGGTCGAGCTGTGCTTCACGCCGACCTACGCGTCTTGGGCGAACCCCATCGAGGCCCACTTCGGGCCGCTGCGACAGTTCACCCTGGCCAACTCCCACCATCCGAACCACACCGCCCAGACCCGGGCCCTGCACGCCTACCTGCGCCGGCGCAACCAGAACGCCCGCCATCCCGACGTCCTGACCGCCCAGCGACCCGAACGCGCCCGCGTCCGCAGCGAGAAAGGTGTCCGCCGGGGCGGCAGACCGCTACCGACTGCGGCCTGACCACTCAACCCGGCAAACCTTCCCGGTCACAGCACCTAGCAGTCGGTTCGGGTCGCGTGGTTGACCAGCCAGGGCGACTCGCTGAACGTCGGTGCGGCGAAGACGGTCCCGTCGCCCAGGTGGACCGGAAGCCGCCCGGTCTCGGCGAGGCTGTGGCCGTACTTGCTCCCGTCGCCCTTCTCGACGGGCAGGGCGAGCACAACCCTGCGTACACGCTGCTCAGGATCACGGTGACCTGCGTGCCGCGCTTCTGGCCTTGCTAATCGCCGGGCGAATCACGCTTGTCAAGGCACGAGAGTTCGTGACATGACACGGCGCTGTCGATAGGGCGTAATGGCATGGACGGACGAAGGCAGAGCGCGAGAAAACCGCTCGCTACACCTCCCAAACCCAATCCGTCACCCATTAAGGAGCTGTTGAAATGATTCTCAACATGGCGCGATGCATACCTCATCCATCCCCGGCGCCCGATCCCTCTCCTCCTGGGATCACGCTTCCCCGGGCGCTTCCAAAAGGGGCTGCTCGAAAGGCGAAAATGTCTGCTAGTGAATTCCTCCCGGGCGGTGTCCTCGCCGCTGTATTCGTTTCCTTTTTCTCCTCCCTCGACAAAAGCTCCCACCTGATGCTACTGCTGGTCGTGCTGAAAAACCCCCACAGCACGCGCGGGGTGGCGGCCATGAAACTCCTGGAACTTCACCCCCTTTCCAGGGGAAACATGGATAATCAGGGCGACCAGGAAAGCGACACGAGCGCAGCGTAAGCCCCCTGATCCGTGTTCTATAAGTCTTGGGCGGCTAGCCATTCGGCGAAGTCGCCCCCAATGCTGCCGCTTTCATCACTTGAACCTCCACCCCATAATCAAAAAAATCGCAGCCTCGTGAAAGTAAATTTAAGGGGAGCTCCAGCCCGCCCTTCTTCGCCCCAAATGATTCCCGACCCGACCTGACATCGCTGCTGCGCCAGGGTGCACTCCGGGCGCCGGACGGGCAGATCATTCCGGCTGGACACGCGCGTAGTGCCCAGCAGAATCTGAGCCGGATTCCGCTCCTGTTGAGCCCATGCCTCCGACGCGCTTCATCCCTCAGCTCCGCCCGACGGGCCGATCCGCCCCGCCTGCTCCTCTTGCACCTGCCGCGCCGTCTGCAGGAAGTCCAGGATCACGGCGAGTTCGGTCTCGCTGTAGCCCCTGAGAGCGCGCAACCCGGCCTCGCCAACCGGGCGGTAGACCTCCCGCTCGATGTCCCGCGCGGCGTCGGTGGCAGCCACCAGGACACGTCGCCGGTTGCCCGGATCGCGCTCGCGGAGTGCCAGACCGGCGCGTTCCAGGCGGTCGATGACGGTGGTGGTCGCAGCCGGGCTCAGGTTCAGGCCGACCGCCAGCTCTCCGGCTGCCATCGCTCCGCCGCCGAGGATCAGGTCGAGGCACCGCAGGTCTGAGGAGATCGTCACGTGGGGGCTCCTGACTGGTCGACCGGGCCGGGGATCTGAATGTCGGTGCCGGCCACGCCGGAACCTGTGGGTGAAGCTGCGGCACTGGCTTCGAAGACGGTGCGGTCTGTGAAGCCGATGCGGTCGACGAACGGGCGGAAGACACCAGGAGCTTTTGCGATGAATGCGTGGGCTCGTTGCACGGTGATCGTCTTTGCTCGGAGTTCGATGCCGGACACGATGCTGTGTACGACCTTCTCGATGGGAACCATCCTCCAAAGCCCGCTCTCATTCCCTCCCCATAGGCGCCGGCCTGCAGGATCGGCGTGGACCGCGTCCATCATCGGCGTTCTGAAGAAGGTGGGGTGCACACTGCCGACCTGTACGCCGAGGTGGCGGACCTCAAGTCGGATGCTGTTGCACAGCGCCCAGACGCCGGCCTTGCTGGCCGTGTAGGCGCCGTGGAGCGGGGAGTGCACGAAGGCTGCCATGGAGGAGGTGGCCAGCAGGTAGCCACGCTGCCGTGTGACGTGTGGGATCGCCGCCTTGAAGGTCCGCCAGACCCCGTTCAGGTTGATGTCGATGACGCGGTCGAATTCGTCGGGGTCGAGAGCCGTCATGGGGCTGACGGAACTCACGCCTGCGTTGGCGAGGACGATGTCGATACGGCCGAAGTGGTTTACTGCACGGTTGATCGCTGACTGGACGCTGTCGAGGTCGCGTACGTCTGCGTGACATGCCAGGGCGACGCTGGGACCGCCGAGCGTGTCGGCTTGGGCTGCAGCTGCGGTTTCGTCCAAGTCGAGGACAACGAGGTTCGCGCCCCGTTGCCGCAGGGCATGTGCGACTGCGGAGCCGAGCCCGCCAGTGGATCCGGTAATGACGACAGTTCGTCCGGCGATGTCATAGCGACTCACGGTGGGTCTCTTCTGGGTGGCTGGATCAGTCGAAGGTGGTAAGTGCGGGCGTGGTGCCAACCCGGATCAGGTGATGGCGTGCGCCGTGCAGCAGGTTGCACGGTACCGAGTGCTCGCCACCCGCCTCCCCGTCACAACGCCACACGGTGCCGATTCGGTGTGTCCGGACTGATATCAACAATGCTTGCCTGCGGCCATCACGTGGACACCGGGTTGTCGGCTGCAGTCGTCGAGGCGGTGCGGTGCCTATGTGGCGGCGAGTCCGGGTGAGGTGACAGCCGGCTGCGCAAAGAGTTTGGGAGCCACCAGTTGGCGGTCCCCGCCATCTTCATCACAGCAGGAACGAGAAGGGGACGAACTACTGCGGCGTCCAGCAGGACGGACAGGGTAACGGTGACGGCGATGACTTTCATGGTGGTCACTTCGGTCACGGCGAGAGCCAGGAGGACAACGAGAACCACGGCGGCGGAGGCAGTGAAGAGCGGCGCGGCGGCCTGGAGGCCCTCGGCTGTCGCGCGGGTCGTGTCGCGGGTGCGGTGGTACGCCTCGCTGATTCGCGCGAGGAGCAGGATTTCGTAGTCCATCGACAGGCCGAAGGCGAGGAAGAACGCGATCAACGGCAGCATGAGGTCGGTCGTACCGGTGACGGTGAAATCGCCGACCAGCCAGCGCAGGTGCCCTTCCTGGAAGACGAAGACCATCGCACCGAATGTCGCCGTGAGGCTGAGGAGGTTGATCAGGAGGGCTTTGACGGGCAGGAACAAGCTGCGGGTGAAGACGAACAAGAGGACCAGTGTCGCGACGGCCACGATGGCGAGGGCGCGGGGCAGCCGCTTGAAGACTACGGTGCGGGTGTCGAGGAACTCCGCTGTGGCCCCACCGGTAATGGCGGGTGCCGGAGCCAGCTGGGCGCGGATGCTACGTAGCAGGTCGGTGCCGGCGGCGCTGTAGGGCCGGGGAGCGGAACTGATGGCCAGCCAGGTGCCGGTGTCCAAGGTGAATTGCCGCAATCCTGCACACGGGCTGCCGGCGGCAGCTTCGTAAGGGGGCTTGCAAAGCGGCCCCAGGGGTGTCCCGTTCACGTAGGTGCCGGTTGCGGTGCGCAGTCCTTGCACTCCGGGGAGGGCGGAGAGCCCGCGGGCATAGGCGTCGAGACGGGCGGCACCGTCGTGGCCTGTGGGGTGCCAGTCGGGCAGGAAGACATCAACCTCAGTGCCGACTTGGGGGAAGTCGGTTCGCAGGTCTCGCATTGCCCGAGCCACTGAGGAGTCGGCGGGAAGAGCCCGTTCGTCGCTGAGGCCGAAGGCGACGTCGCGGAAGGGCAGGGCCAGCAGCAGCAGTACTGCGCTGGTGATGGTGAGGACGGTAAGGGGGCGGCGCATGACGGCGACGGCCAGGGTGTGCCACCGGGCTGCGGCCCGGGCGGCCTTCCGCCGACGGGCGAGAATGTCCCGCTTCGCAGCACCTTCGCCAAAGCACGCGAGGGCCGCCGGGACGATCAGAAGGGACGCGGCCGCGGCCAGCAGGACGACGCTGATGCCCGCGACGGCCAGGGAGCGCATGAGGGTGAGCGGGAACACGAGGAGACCCAGCAGTGCGGCGGCGACAATGCCCGCCGAGACGACGACCGTCCGCCCGGCTGTGCCTGTGGCGCGGATCAGGGCCTGATCGTGCGACAGGCCGGAGGCGGTCTCCTCGCGGTATCGGGCGACCATGAACAGGCTGTAGTCGACGGCCAGGGCGAGGCCGACGGCCGTGGTGAGGCTCAGGGCGAAAGCGGACACCGGGGTGACGGTGACGATGACGCGCAGGATCACGGTGGTGCCGGTCACCGCGACGGCGCCGACGGCCAGCGGCAGGAACGCCGCCGGAATGCTGCCGAATACCAGGAGCAGCAGCACGAGGGTGGCGGGCATGGCCAACAGCTCCGTGCGCAGCAAGTCCCGCTCGCTGTGGAGCTGCAGCGCGCGCGTGACGGCGGCCTGACCCGCGGCTTGGGTCTTCAGTGGGCCGTTGTGTCCGGTGGCCCGGGCCAGCACGCGTTCCGAGACGTTGAGCTGGGTGCGCTCGTCCGCCTGGAACCACAGGGCGATGAGGGCCGTACGGCCGTCGGTGGAGCGCAGCAGCGGGTCGGGGGGAGGTGGCGGCTGGGCCCTGGTGGCCGGACCGAGTGGGCCCGTCCAGTACGAGTCCACAGCGGTGACGCCGGGTTCGAGCCGTAGGTCCTCGACGAGCCTTGTGCCAGCGCTGCGCGCTGCGGCGTCGTCGACGGATCCGGTGGTGCGGGCGAGGAGCAGGAGAGGTGGCATGCCGCCGTGGGGCGACTGGCCGAGCATGCTGCGCACACGGGCCGACGGGGTGTCGTCGGCGATCCAGCCACCGGCGCCGAGGTACGCGGAGACGCCGCTGGACAACAGGCCCGCGACGACGACGAACAGCGCGGCAGCGGCCAGGACCAGCCGGTTGCGGCGCACGGCCCAGCGGGCGAGCGCGGCGAGGAGGCCCGGGGTGTGCGAGCGGTCGGGGTGCTGGGACTGCTCGCACATCACGGGTGGCTCCTCCTTGAAGCGGGAACGGGCAGGCACGTCGGCGGGATCAGCGGGTGGGCGGGGTCTGGCCGGGGGCTTCGTAACCGAGGCGGATCAAGGCGCGCCTTGCGAGGTCGGTGATGCCCTGGGCGTTGAGGAACTCCAGCGTCGGCAGCTCGCAGCCCAGTCGGCGGCGGGCGGCGATGACGGCCTCGACGGCCATGAGGGAGTCCAGCCCGAGTTGGTCAAGGCGGCGGTCGCGGTCGAGTCGGGCGGGGTCGGTCTGCAGGATGTCGGCGAGGACCTGGGTGATGGCGTCGGCTGCCAAACTGACGGCCTCGTCGGGGGTGGCGGTGGCAAGACGGTGGCGCAGGTGGTCGGGGCCGTCTTCTTGGGGAGTGTGGGCGGGGATGAGACCGGCCAGCCTGGGGGTCTGCACGGCCGGCATCATGCTGCGGATGCGGGCCCAGTCGATCCGGGCGGCGGCGCTGACGTCGGTGTCCCGGGCGATGGCGTCCTCAAGAGCAGTGCATGCTTCGCGGGGGGTGAGGTTGTCCAGGCCGAGGCGGGCGAGCATGTCGGTGATGCCGTGGCGGGCGGCGTAGCCGGTGTCGCCGATGGCGCCCCAGGCCACGGTCGCGCCGGGCAGCCCGGTGCCGCGGCGGTTGCGGGTGAGCGCTTCCAGGTAGCCGTTGGCGGCGGTGTAGTTGACCTGGTAGGCGTTACCGAACCAGGTGGTGACGGAGGAGCAGGTGGCGAACAGGTGGAGGTCGTGGTCGCGTGTGAGTGCGTCCAGGTGGGCTGCGCCGAGCATCTTGGGCTCCAGGGCGGTGCGGAGGCGCTCGTCGGTGAGTTCGGCGAGTGGCGCGTCGTCCAGGGCCATCGCAGCGTGGATCACTCCGCGCAGCGGGCGGGACGAGGCGTCGATGGCGTCCAGTACCCGGCGAAGGTCTGCTTCGCGGGTGACGTCGGCCGTGTGGGCGGTTGCTTGGGCGCCGCGGTCGGCCAGGGCCTGGATGAGGTCCTCAGCGCCGGGTGTGTCGGCGCCCCTGCGGCCCAGGAGGACGAGGTGGCGGGCGCCGTGGTCGACGAGGCGGTGTGCGAGGGCGGCTCCGAGGCCGCTGAGTCCGCCGGTGATCAGGTAGGTGGAGTCTGGGGACAGCCGCAGGGTCGGGTGGGTCCTGTCGAGGGGCGGGGTCTCCTCGAAGGTGATGACGACCTTGCCGAGGTGGCGGGAGCGTTGCAGGGCGCGTAGGGCCTCGCCGATCCGGGCGGCGGGATAGGCCAGGTGCAACAGTGGTCCGTAGGTGCCTTCAGTGATCCGTTGTGCCATCTCGTCGAAACAGGTGCCGGCCTGGGGCAGGCGGCTGGAGATGAGCTGGTGCGCGTCGACGCCGAAGAAGGCGATGTTGTTGCCGAAGGGCCGTAGGGCCAGGGGGGTGGACGCGTAGATGTCGCGCTTTCCGAGCTCCACGAAGCGCCCGCCGGGTCGCAGCAGTTCCAGGCTGCGGCTGATGGCCTCGCCGGCGAGGGAGTTGAGGACGACGTCGACGCCCTGGCCTCCGGTGAGGTCACGGACCTGTTCGGCGAAGTCCAGGGTGCGTGAATCGAGGACGTGGGGGACGCCGAGCATGCGCAGCAGGTCGCGTTTGGCGGGGGTGCCGGCGGTGGCGATGACCGTGGCGCCTCGTGCTCGGGCGAATTGGAGGGCTGCGAGCCCGATGCCGCCGGCGGCTCCGTGGATGAGGACGGTCTCGTCTGCCTGGAGGTGGGCGAGGCGTTCGAGAGCGTGGTGGACGGTGAAGTAGACCACGGGCAGGGTGGCGGCTTCGGTGAACGTCATGCCGGCGGGGATGGGGCCGACGAGGCGGGCGTTGACGGTCACCTGGGAACTCAGGCTGCGGGGTGCGAGCGCGTAAACACGGTCGCCCGGTGCGAGATGGGTGACGGTACGACCGACGGAGATGACCGTGCCGGCGCATTCGAGGCCCAGGGCAGGGCCGTCCGGCAGCGGTGTCTCTGCTCCCGGCGGCAGCAGGCCTACGGCGAGCATGACGTCGCGGTAGTTGAGCGCGGCCGCTTCGACGGCGATGGTGACCTCGTCGTCGGCGGGCTGCTGCGGATGGTCGGGTGTCCAGGTAAGCCGGGGGTGCAGTCCGGCGTCGTGCAGGCGCAGGGTGAAGGGCACCGGGGCGGGGGCGTCGTGGGTGTCGGTGGCAGCACGCAGGGCGACGGTGCGGGGGACGAAGCGTCCGCCGCGGGTGAGGACGACCTCGTCCTCGTCGGTGGGGTGGAGCAGTTCGGCAGCCAGGCGCCGGGCGTCGTCCGTGGGGCGGGGTCCGGCGTCCATGGAGATGCGCCGGATGGTGAGGTGGGGGATCTCGTTGGCCAGGGAGCGGGTGGCGCCCCACAGCACTGCGTCCTGGGGGACCTGGGGCTGTTCGGGGGCGGAGTGGATGCCGCTGGGGCGGGTGATGATCCACAGGTTGGTGGTGGATCCAGCCGACAGGTGCGAGGCGGGGCCGGCGAGGGCCCGTAGCACGCCGAGACGGGTGACGGCCTGTTCGGATGCCTGGGAGGGGCTGGCGGCGGACTGCGCGGCGTCGAAGACCAGGACGGTGTTCGGCGGTTGCTGGTCGCCCGCGAGCCGGTCCCAGTGCTGGGGGACGTCGTCCAGACCTGCGAGATGGACGTCGGCGCCCGTGCAGGTGAGGGCGTCGGCGAGGGTGCGGATCAGGTCGCTGTCCGGGCTCTCGCCAGCGAGCAGCCAGCGGGTGTCCTGGACGGCCGACAGCACCACGGGGGCGGGGCTGACGGTGGCGGCCCGTTCGGTTCGGCGGGCACAGAGGACTGAGTACTCGAGATCGGGCAGGGGCTCGTCGTGTCCGAGCTGGGCGACCTCGTCGAAACCGCACTCCCGCAGCAGCGGTTGCCAGGCGTCTGCGGGCAGCAGAGGGGAGTCCTGACGGAGCGACGTGTCGGTGAAGTCCCAGAAGCCGTCGAGGGTTCCGAAGCAGGGTGCCAGCAGGCCGGGTTCGTGGGTCTCGTGGGCGAGGAGCTGCCCGCCGTCCGCGAGAAGGTGGGTGATGCGCCCGAGGGTCGCACGCAGGTCTCGGGTGGCGTGCAGGACGTTGGTCGCGATCACTACGTCGAAGGAAGCCTCGGTAAAGCCCTGCTCGGTGGGGTCCTGGTTGAGGTCGAGGGTCCGGTAGTCCACGAAGTCGAAGTCGCCGAAGCGGGCCTTGGCGTGGGGGAAGAACCCGGCGGACAGGTCGGTGAAGGTGTAGGCGGTTCGTTCGGCCGGGAGGTGGGGCAGCAGCAGGGCCGTACTGCTGCCGGTACCGGCGCCGACCTCCAGGATCCGCAGCGGCCGGTCGGACGGCCAGGTGCGGACCTGCTCCCGCACCAGTGCACGAAGCAGTTGGTTGTGGAAGCGGGGCTGGACCGCGTCGCTGTAGAAGTACTCGATCAGGTGGCGGTCGGGTTCGTCGAAGAGCAGCGTCAACGGATCACGCTTGCCGCGCAGCACGTCGACCAGGTGCAGACAGCACCGGCCGAACAGAGAGAGCTCCACCGCTTGGTGGGGGAAGTCCCGTACGAGCTGCTGGAACAGCTCCAGCGGCGGGGGGCCGTCCGTGTCGAGGAGGTGCCAGCGGGCAGGGCGGTCGCCCTGGGACGGTCGGGTCTGGCGAATCAGGCCGCGGGTGGCATGTGCGAGCAGTTCGGCCAGCCGGGCGTGCTGGGGCCGCATGCCGCCCGCCACCAGATCACCGGTTTCGAACTCGGTCTGACCCGGCGGCAAGAGCTGGGCAAACGCATCGGCGGTGAGACGGGCGCAGCACTCACGAAGGCGTTGCAGTCCGACCCCGTGGCCCTCTGCGCGCCAGGCGTCCTCAAGCCGCCTCTGGCGGGGCAGGCACGCCTGGGCCAAGTCCGTGGGCGAGGGCAGCGGTGCGGGCTGTACGGGGATGGTGGTGCTGGGGGCAGCGCGCAGCACGTTGACGAGGTGCTGCACGGGTTCGTTGGGCGTGTTGCCCATGCGGCGCAGCCGGCAGCCGGTGAGTTCGAGGCATACCCGGCCTTCGGTGTCGCAGAGGGTGATGTCCCAGCACAGTTCCTGAGGGCCGCTTTCACGCAGGCGTACGTGGACCAGTCCGCTCTGCGGTGGGGTGTTCCACTGGCGGAGCGCTTCGGCTGCGACCGGCAGGAACGGCAGGTACTCGCCCTCGACGGTGGTCAGGCAGCCACCCGCCTGCAGTGCTCCGTCGAGCAGCGCGGGGTGGACGTGGTAGCCGTCGGCGGACTCGGTCAGGGTGTAGGAGGCGAGGACTTCGCCGTCCCCGAGGTGGATGTCGGTGAGGACCTTGAAGGCGGGGCCGTAGGCGAGGCCGGCGCGGCCGGCGCGGGCGTAGTGCTCGGTCGCGTCCAGCCGGGTGTGCAGACGCTGGCGAAGGGTGGTGGGGTCGAGGGACGCCGGTGCGGTGGCCAGCAGGCGCCGTACGCGGGCGCGGGCGTACGGCTGCCAGGGAAGGTCGTCGCCAGTACGGGCGGCGATCTCCAGGGCCTGGTCGGGCTCGTGGAGGGAGACCTGCACGCGGACGTCGGTGGTGTCGTCGTCCCAGGGCAGGTCGAGGGCGCGGGTGATGAGGAGGTGGTTGACCTCGGCGGGGGCGTCGTAAACGAGCCGGCCGGCAGCGAGCGCCATCTCCAGGTAGGCGGTGGCGGGCATGACGACGGCGCCCGCGACCTGGTGGTCGGTCAGCCAGGGTAGCCGGGTGGGCTCCACCAGGGTGGACCAGGCAGGGTGCTGAACGGAGACGCGCGCCCCCAGCAAGGGGTGCTGGACGGGAGTGGTCTCGCCGGTGACGCGCAGCCACCACTGGGGGTCGCCGCGCCAGTGCCGTTCACGCTGCCAGGGGTAGGCGGGCAGGTCCGCTGTCCGGCCCGCCCGGGGGAAGAAGGCGTCCCAGTGGGCGCGGGCGCCGGCGGCCAGCAGCTGGGCGGCCGCGGTGTCGACAGCGGCGGGCCCGGGCACCGCGCGGGCGCAGGTCCCCGTGGTCAGGGCCGGCCGCTCCAGGTCCTTGGTGGCTTTGCGGAGGTAGGGCCGCAGGACGGGGTGGGGGCCGATGTCGACGACGGTGTCGTAGCCGTCGTCCAGCAGGGTGCGCAGCGCCGGTCCGAAGAGGACGGGTTCGCGGACGTTGCGCCACCAGTACCGGGCTCCGAGGTTCTCGCCCGGGCAGGTGGCCCCGGTGACCGTCGAGACAAAGGGGATGCCGGTGGCGGCGGGGCTCAGCCCGTCCAAGGAGGCGAGCAGGTCGTCCTGGATGGGGTCCATGGCGCGGCTGTGGAAGGCGTAGTCCAGCTCCAGCATGCGGAAGAACACCGCACGTAGGTCCAGGTCACGGCCCAGGGCGCGGAGGTCTTCTTCGGGGCCGCAGACGGTGACGTCCTGGTTGCCGTTGACGGCGGCGATCTCCAGGGTACCGGCGTAGGGAGCGAGTTCCTTGGCCGCTTCCTCCGCGGAAAGGCCGATGGCGGCCATGCGTCCCTGGCTGCGGGTGGCTGCCTGTGCGCGGCTGCGTTCGGCGACCACGCGAGCGGCGGTGGGCAGGTCGAGGGCGCCTGCGACGTGGGCGGCGGCGATCTCGCCGACGCTGTGGCCCAGGACGGCTGCCGGGCGGATGCCGCGGGCCTTGAGCAGTTCCACCAGGCCGACTTGGAAGGCGAACAGCAGCGGCTGGGCGATCTCGGTGGCTTGGATGCGGGTGGTGTCGGCTGCGATCATCTCCTCGCGCACCGACCAGTCGAGGTGGGGTGCGAGGGCGTCGTCGACCCGGGTGATCGCGGCGCGGAAGACGGGCTCCTCGCGCAGGAGGTCCGCGCCCATGCCGGCCCATTGGGAGCCGTTGCCGGCGAAGGCGAACACCACCCGGCCGTCCGTCACCGCCTGTCCGGTGGCGGTGGCGGCGGGCAGCGGGAGCGCGCCCTGCCCGACGGCCTCCAGCGCTTCGGCCGCCTGCTGGGCGTCGGAGGCGAGGACGACGGCCCGGTGCGGGTGGAGGGTGCGGCGGCGTGCGGCTGTCCACGCGGCGTCGTAGAAGCCCTCCGGGCCTTCCTTTCGCAGCCGCTCGGCCATGCCGGCGGCAGCGGCTTCCAGCGCCTCGGGGGTACGGGCCGAGACCATCACCGGAAGCGGGCCGCCGTGTTGCGCGGGTGAGCCGATGACGGGGACCGCCGGTGCGGCGGCGAGGACGGCGTGTGCGTTGGAGCCGCCGAAGCCGAAGGAGTTGACCCCGACCACCGGCCGCTCCTGGCCCAGGGGCCTGCCCTCGGTGCAGGGGTTGAGTTTCCAGCCGTCGAAGTCGATGTGGGTGCTCAGCGGCTGCGCGTGCAGGGTCGGTGGGATGTGGCGGTGGCGCAGGACGAGCAGGGCCTTGAGCAGCCCTGCCATGCCGGAGGCGGCCTCCAGGTGGCCGGCGTTGCTCTTGACCGAACCGATCGGCAGCGGCCCGGTGGTGCGGCGGGTGCCCAGGGCGCGCCCGATGGCGTCGCACTCGATCGGGTCGCCCACCGGGGTGCCGGTGCCGTGGGCTTCGAAGTAGCAGAGGTCGTCGGCCGTCACGCCGGCCTGGGCGTAGACCTGCTCCAGAAGCGCTGCCTGTGCCTGGGCACTGGGAAGGGCCAGTCCGGTGGTACTGCCGTCGCTGTTGACGCCGCTCGCCAGGATCACCCCGTGGATGCGGTCGCCGTCCGCGAGGGCGTCGGTCAGTCGCTTGAGTGCCACCACGCCGCCGCCTTCGGCACGCACGTAGCCGTCGGCGTCGGCCGAGAAGACCCGACAACGGCCGGTGGGCGACAGCATGGAGGCGGCGGAGAACCCGGTGAAACCGAACGGGCTGAGCAGGACACTCACTCCGCCGGCCAGCGCCATGCGAGTCCGGCCCGCCCGCAGGGTCTCGCACGCCTGGTGCAGGGCGGTCAGCGCTGAGGAGCAGGCGGTGTCCACCGTCATGCTCGGCCCGTGCCAGTCGAGCAGGTGGGAGATGCGGTTGGCGGCGTTGGTGGCTGCGAGGCCGGTCATCGTGTACGCGTTGGGGGCGTCCGCGCCGGAGGCCTGCAGGTCGGCGTAGTCGTGGCTCGACATGCCGACGAACACCGCCGTGTCGGAGCCGGCGGTCGCGAGCTGGTCGATGCCGGCGTCGTCCAGGGCCTCGACCGCCATCTCCAGCAGCAACCTGTGCTGCGGGTCCATGCGCGCCGCCTCGCGCGGCGAGATCCGCTGGAAGTAGCCGGTGTCGAAACCGGTCACGTCCTTCAGGAACCCGCCTGCGGCCGTGTAGCTCTTGTTGCTCTTGCGCCGGTTCGTGTCGACGAACCGTTCGGGATCGAAACGGTCGGGCGGTACCTCGCCCACCAGGTCGCGTCCCTCCCGCAGCGCCTCCCACAGGTCCTCCAATCCGGAGATGCCACCCGGCAATCGGCAGGAGAGGCCCACGATCGCCACGGCCTGCCTGTCGGGGTTCGCGGGGGCGACGGTCACAGAGTTCTCCCGGTGCACAAGAGGGGGCAGCAGCGGTGCGCTGAATGCGATGGCGGTCCGGCGGTGCGTGTTTCCGTCGCCGAAGCATCCGCGATCTTAGGGAGCGGTGGCACGGCCCGTTCACGCGTTACTCCGTCCAGGGGAACGCGGCGGGTGATCTTGGCGCGCATCGACGGCCACTTCAGCCAGCCGGCGCCATTGACTGCCCCGGCGTATTCACCACTGGGGGTGAACCTGCGTAGCGGCTCCACCGGCCTCCACCTGCGGACATGTCGAATCGGGAGGTGGAGTGGCGTCAAGCTGCCGCCCGTCGCCCCCCGGAAGGGCGGTGGCAAGCCGCCGGTCCAGCGGCCGCCGGTAGGGTCACCGTCGTCCCGATACGCGCCCCCAGGGCCCGCCTGCCTCCGCATGCGCAGGCAGGCGGATCCGTGTCGCCGTCGCGACTCCCGCGCGGCCGGGCACAACCGTGCCGACGAAGGCCCAACCCGATGGGGCCTCGACGACTTTTCCGGAAGGTACGCCATGAGCAGTTCACCAGTTGCCGCACCCGCCGTCCGCAGCGACCTGACGGCCTGCGGCTGGTGGCGTCCGTGCACGGTGCAGGTGATCGGTGAGGTGCCGGCGGGGCAGCCGGCGCTGCGGGCGTTCCTGGACCGCCTGGTCGCCTCGTTCGAGGTGCAGGGCCACACAGTCTTCGACCGCTCCCATGGCGATGTCGACCTGGTGCTCATGTGCGGGGAGATCCCGGACGGGCCCGAGCCCCTGCGGGAACGGATCCCCGAGGGCTACCCGCCGCTGAGCGCGATGCTGCGCCAGCGCCATGGTCTGCGCCGCAACCCGCGCCACGTCGTCGCCGTGGTCGAAGTGCCGGAACTGATCAGTGCCCTGACCCATGCCGAGGTCGTCGCCACGGCCCGCACGGCCATGGGGCGGTTGGGCGCGGCCAAGGTCCTGTTCGTGTCGCGCAGTGAGACTCCCGGCCGGGTTCGGGAGGTGACCTTGTGCACCATGGAGGGCGGCCACCCCACCGAGGTGGACGATATCGCCGACCGCATGCGCGATCGGCTGGTCACCGCGGCATGCGCCCAGCAGGTCGCCGAGGACTACGACACCGTCCGCGACGCCATCACTGCCGAGGCCTGGCAGGCCAGCACTACTCCCGAGCGACTTGCTGAAGCAGGCCGCCGGATGGGCGCGCTGGGGCTGCTGTCCCCGCCGTTGAAGGTATCCGACTTCGTCTCCGAACAGCTGGCCGACATGTACGAGGTCTACATGGGGGTGCGGGGCTTCAGCGAGGGCATGCTGTTCGCCTTCGATCCGGAGTTGGACTGCCTGGTGGTCAGCGCCTCGGGTTCCTGGGACGTCGACAAGCGAGCTCTGACGCGCGAGCAGGTCGTGGCCGTCGAGCCGCGCCTGGCCGGCGGTCGGCGCCTGCGCGTCCTGGCGCCGAGCGGCGTGCTGCCGATGCAGCCCTCGGTCGAGACGTGGGAAATCTGCGCCCTGATGGAGGCCTGCCCGACCGTCCGCGTCACCAAGGGCGCGGACGGCATGTGGGTGCCGGACCCGAACGGGAAACGCGAGGTCCCCCTCATCAGGGCCGGCATCCACGCCCACGTCGGCGTCACCTCCAGCGACGACGCGGTGATCGAGACCGTGGAAGCGGACCGCGAGGAGTTCCCCTACGGATTCGGCTGCGGCACCGACCTGACCGTCGAGATCGCCCGCAACACCGTCCGCCGCTCGCACGCGATCAACAATGCGGACGACCCGCGGACCTACGTGCGCTGGCCACTGCTGTACCACGGGGAGATGGCCGTCGAGCTGTGGAAGCCCGGCCTGCCCTCCCAACCCTTCCGAGGCCTGCTCGACCTGTACGGCACAACCGTGCGGTTCACGCCCGACGATGTCCCCCAGCCGGTATGAGCGGAAGCTCACCCTCCTTCTGGAGAGAAGAAGCGTCATGCCGACAGCGGTGATCACCGGTGCCACCTCGGGCCTCGGACTGGCCTTCGCCACACACCTGGCCCGGGACGGGTACGACCTGACCCTGGTCGCCCGCACTGGGCGAGACCTGGAGAGCACCGCTGACCAGTTGCGACACCACGGCCAACGGATCACCACCATGGCCGCCGACCTGGCCACCGCCGTCGGCAGCCGCCGCCTCACCGACAGTCTGGCCCGGAGCGTCCCGGACCTGCTGGTCAACAACGCCGGCATCGCCCTTGCGGCGCCCTTCCCTACCGGCGACCCCGGGGCGGAAGAAGCCCTCCTCCAGGTGAACATCGGTTGTGTGCTGCGCACGACCCGGACCGTTCTCCCCGCCATGATGCGCCGCGGCTCCGGCGCCGTCATCAACGTCGCGTCCGTCGCCGCCTACGGGCCGACGTGGCTCGCCAGCACCTACCCCGCCAGCAAGTCCTGGGTACTCGCCTTTACCGAGTCCGTCGCCCGCTCCGCCCTGGTCAGGAGCAGCGGGGTACGCGTCATGGCCCTGCTGCCCGGCTACGTCCGTACGGCGTTCCACCAGCGGGCGGGGCTGGCGGTCGGTCACCTGCCCCCGTGGATGTGGCTGAGTAGCGAGGAGGTGGTCAGCGCCGCCCTGCGGGACCTCGCCAAAGGTCGACTAATCAGCATTCCCAGCCGCCGGTACCGGGCCTGCGCCTGGAGCTTGCGACACCTGCCCCGGAGCCTGACCGCCGCGTTCAGCCTGGACCTCGCTCGCAACCAGCCGATCCCTCCCGCGGAGGGTGCCCGCCACGCCGTGGACCCGGGGACATGACCCTCTCGACGCCTCGCACCGGACCGACCGAGACGTCCCTCTCCCCCACCCGCAGCACACCGCCCGGCCCCGGCCTGCGTATCGGCCAGGATCTCCTTCGCGGCAACCGGGCACTGCTCGCTCTGGCCGCCGTGCTGTCCCTCGCCTCGGCCGCTGCCGGATTGGCGGGGCCGTGGCTGGCCATGGACGTGACGGACGCCCTCACCCGGCAGGAGTCGATCATTCGTCCCGCCGTGGGCATGAGCGCGGCGGTCGTGGGCGCAGCCGGGTTTCAGGCCCTATGCGGATGGCTGCTGGCCGGAGTGGGCGAGCGCGCTGTGCTGCGCTTGCGCCGCCAAGCCGTGGACCACGTCCTGCGGCTGCCACTGCGTACGGTACGCGACGAGGGCACTGGCAGCCTCACTGCCAGGGTCACCTCGGACGCCGTGTTGCTGCGCGCACTCATCGAGACCGGACTCGTTCACCTCCCGGTGGCGCTGCTCGCCACTGCGGCCACGCTGACCGCCATGGCCCTCATCGACCTGTTGCTCACCCTGGTCGCCGCCGGCGCTTTCGGTCTGGCCGGCGCTTGCGTCGCCCTGATGACGGCCCGTATGAAGGATCTCTCGGGTACCCAGCAGCGCGCCCTCGGGCGACTGGCCCAGAGCCTCACCGCTCATCTCACCGCGCTCATCACCGTCAAGGCCTGCCGCTACGAGGCCGTCGCCGGACGGCAACTTAGACGCGCCGCGGCCGACGTACGTTCCGCATGTCTGCCTGCCTCCCGTCTCCACTGCCTCATCGGTCCGGTCGTGAGCCTGGGCCAGCAGGTCGCGGTCCTGGGCGTCTGCCTGGCCGCCGGACAGCGGATCACGCGGGGGGACCTGTCTCTGGCCTCGTTCAGCGGCTTCTTCCTCTACCTGCTGCACCTCACCGCCCCAGTCGCCGTCGCCGCCATCGGGATCGGCCATCTGCAGACCGGTCTGGCCGCCAGAGGCCGCTTCCAGCGCCTCTTCGCCCTCCCGGTGGAGAGTGGCCACATCGCACCATCCGCCATGCGACCGCCTGGCCGGGAAGGGTCGGCCGTGGTCTTCGAGCACGTGTCCTTCACCCATCCCGGAGGCAGCCCGCTTCTGGACCGCGTGACCTTCCACGTCCCCGCTATCGGCCTGACCGCCCTCATCGGTCCCTCGGGTGCCGGCAAATCCACAGTGCTGACCTTGATCAACCGTCTCGTTGAACCCGACCTGGGCGAGATCCGCGTCCTGGGGCGGCACGCAGGCAACTGGCCGCTCAGCGAGTTGCGCCAGCGCACCGCCTACGTCGACCAGCAATCCATCCTGGTGGAGGGGACGGTCCGCGAGAATCTCCGACTCGGCCTCACGCGACCGGTCGATGACGAGGAGCTGTTGGACGTCCTGGAGACGGTCGGCCTGCGCGAGGCCGTCCTGTCCCTCCCCCGGGCCCTCGACACCCACCTCGGCCGGGCCCAGGACCTCTCCGGCGGTCAACGCCAACGTCTGGCCGTGGCCCGCGTGCTCCTCACGGAGAGCGAGATCGTGCTGCTCGACGAGCCGAGCTGCCAGCTCGACAAAGGCAGCGAACGCCGCATCACCCGAGCCATCGATGATCTGGCGCTCACCCGCTGCGTCATCGTCGCCAGCCACCGACTGTCCACCGTTCGAAACGCCCGCCACGTCATTTTGCTCGAAGAGGACGGGACAGCAACCACCGGCAGCCATGCAGACCTGCTCGCCACCAGCAGCCATTACAGAGCATTCATCGCCGGTGGCGCCATAACCCACCTCTGAGCTGCGGGTCCTGAACTACACCCGTAGATCCGCTGACCGTCACCGGGCGGCCGGATCGTCGCACGGGAAGAGGGACGATCCTGCGGCCGCGGGCCGGGCGGCGAGGCACGGTGCCGCTCGGCGGTGATCATCCCGTGGGCAGGGTCTGTCGTGAGGCCACGGGCGTGGAGTCGGCGGTCGCGGCGCTGATCGAAGAGGCGGAGCAGCAGGGCGGGGGCCAGGCGTGGGATCTCACACCCGGCGATCGAGCTCTGGGGCTCGAGACGGCCAAGGGCCTCGCCGAGGCCCATTTGGGGCAGATCCGGCCAGGCGAGCCTTTCGGACCTGCAACGGCTGGCGCATCTGCGCGAGGCTCTGGCTGCTTTGGCGATCTCCCTGGGCCGCACCCACGGCCGCCTCGCCTGGTTTCTCGCCGCCTGCACAGAAGCACCACCGCAGTCCTCCAGTGGTGATCCCTGCCGGCAGGCGACGGACCGGACGGACCTTCCACACCTCCCACCCGGCTCCGGACCAGTTCGCCGACGCCGAGAACGCCGTCCGACAGCTGGCCGACGTCCTCGCACGGACCGCGGCGTCTGGCACAGCGGCAGAGAGCTGAGGACACGCTGCAGGCACCACCGATCGATACCTCCTTCACATGACTGTCCTTACTTACCTGGAGCGACTTCGAGTCGCACACTGAGCACGATAGGTGGCCCCTGAGCGTGATGGTTGGCCCGCAGTGCCGTGTAAGGAGCCGCGGGACAATCAGGACTCTGACGGGGGGTTCCGTGGTGGGTCCCAGCTCCTGCGTGGTCTACTCGCGGCATGGCCACCTCGAACTTGTACTACTGCGACTCTGGATTCTGGGTTCGCGACGAGCAAGCCGAAGTGTGGCTGTACCTGCTGGCGCAGGAGGCGAAGGCGTTCGCTGACGCCCCGGAGTGGTTGGCGGGTGCCTGCGACGATTGGGAGATGCAGGCCACGACCGGCTTCGTGGGGTTCGTCTCGTCCTGTCTGGACGAGCACCTTGGGACGGAACCCGCTCGGGTCGCGCTCGCGCTGCACCTCTCGGAGTGCGTCCTGCAGCGACTGCTCGCATGGACCCCCGCCATCCCGAAGGATCTCGTCAACTCCTACGGCACAGGCGGCCATGACGAAGGCTTCGACGTGGACCTGCCCGTCGAACCCATGCTGGCGTGCGGTCGCGCGTTCACAAGCCTTCTGCGAAGACAGCTCCCGCCAGGACACGACAGCTGGGCCTGCTGACCTCGGCCGCAGGGCCGTCTCCCGGGGAGCGGCGGCTCTGCCGACGCCGAGCCGAGCACCGAGGTTGTCCATGAGGGCCAGGTATCGCGCTCGGTCACAACATCTGTGACCGAGCACCGTCCTTGGCACCGATGGACGACTTCGATGCACCACGCGGGCGGCATGGCGGAGCAACTCGACTGGTCGCTCGCCACTCAGAAGGCTTCCGCTTTCCGTTGAGCGGGCTTGGCCAGTCGAACAGGGTTCCTGTTCGGGTGATCGTCGCGTGGTCGGTGCATGAAGGAAGGGCCT
>NZ_JBVHVT010000079.1:0-42677 GCF_055564695.1 Streptomyces sp. NPDC029014 | reverse complement strand
CCCGCCGACGGCACCGGCTCGCACCGCCTCGCCCTCGGCAGCACCACCGACACCTTCACCGACCCGGACGGATTCGTCTGGGAGGCCGCCGCGTAGCTCGCGCCCACGCCGCGCCGACCACCCGCCTCGCCTCACCGACCCGTCCTGTCACGCCTTGTATGAGAGGAAGACCGCCATGCCGTCCATGAAGTCGCCCACCGAGGAGTACAGCGGATTCACCGCCGAGGAGCGGGCCGCGATGAAGGAGCACGCACAGGAGCAGAAGAAGACGGCGGCGCGGCGCGGTGCGTCGAAGGCGGAGAAGGAGGCGGCAGCGGAACAGGACGTCCTCGTGAAGATCGCCGAGATGCCGGAAGCGGACCGGGTGCTCGCCGAGCGGATCCACGAGATCATCAAGGCTGCCGCTCCCGATCTCGCGCCCAGGCTCTGGTACGGGATGCCCGCGTACGCCAGGGACGGCAAGGTCGTCTGTCACTTCCAGAGCGCGGAGAAGTTCAAGTCGCGGTACGCGATGCTCGGGTTCAGCGACCAGGCGGCACTCGACGACGGTGCGATGTGGCCGACCGCCTTCGCCCTGAAGGAGCTGACCGCGGCCGACGAACAGCTCGTCAGCGCACTCGTGAAGAAGGCGTGCGCCTAGCCCGAGAGCGGCCGACGGTTCACTCTCCGGCGGTTCCGAGGGTCTCGGCGGCCGTCGCGAAGCGGTGCGGCGATGGCTTCGGCTCCAGCACGTCGCGCAGGTAGCCGAAGTACTCCGTTTCCGCCGTTCCTGTGAGTACCGCCAGCAGGAAGGCGACGCACCCCATGTCGTGGTGCTCCCATAGCGGGCCGCGCCCCTCGTTGTAGAGCACGGTCCACTCGTCGGGGTGCTGACCGGGCCGCGCCAGCCAGTACAGGAAGGCCCCCGTGCCCTCCTCGAAGGCCCAGGGCACAACCCTCGCTCCCGCCTCCTGCAGGGCGGCGGGCTTGTCCTCGAACTCCCACAGGTCCGCCAGGATCTCCTCCCGTTCCGCCGTCTGTGCGTACAGGTCGCAGTCGTCGTAGGCGGAGTCGGGGACGAGCAGCCAGATCGTCTCGTCGAAGATGCCGTCGCCGTATTTTTCGACGAGCTGCTCGTAGTCGGCGGGCAGACCCGCACCCAGGATGCGTTCGGCTTGCGCCCAGTCCACCGCGGGGGGCGGATCGGTGGGCGGCGGGCACAGGCGGACGAGTGCATCGAGGGGCATCACGGGAGGGACGCTACAGGCCGAGCGGGCCGATGGCGGCCTTGTCCACTCCGGACCGGCTCCGCCGCTGGGGGAAGCGGCTGGGCGGTTCCTCCACCATCCGGTCCTGCTCGCGCCGGCGCCGGGCGGGCAGCGGGCGGTGCCGCGGTTCCTCGCGGACCTCGGCGAGGGCGTGCCGCAGCCCGGAGGCGGTGGCGAACGGATCACCCGGAACACCGTCTCCTTCGGGAACGGGCGGCCGGCCTTCTTCGCCCGGAGCACGTTCTGCTTCCTCAGCCGGATCTCGCCGGATCTCGGAGATGAACGTCCCGTCCGGCAGGTCGTGCTGCTTGCGGCCGAGCTTGTCGGACGGCAACCGGGCCAGCAGATGGGCGCCCTGGACCGCGCGGAAGTCGCGGTAGAACGCCGAGCTCCAGAAGCCGCGGGCGGCGATGACCAAGTCGTCCGGCCCGACGACCGAGCGGGCGAGGGGCTCAGCGACGAGACGCCGCCGCTCGCCCCGGCCGTACTCGGCTATCACCGCGTCCACCAGCTGCGGCGTGAACACCTCGGTCAGCGCGCCGAGCCCCAGCCAGCGGACCGGCCCCCTCGAAGGTCCACGCCGGGGCAACGGGTTCGGCGGGCCGGAGGCAACGGCACCGCTCGTTGCCCGACCGCCTCGGACGGCGGGACGCTGGTGGCGCGACCCGACGGATTCGGCGCTGCCCGTGGTGCCGGACGGCGCTGCCGAAGGACGCGCCCGCCCGGCAGACGTTCTGCGGGCCGGTCTGCCGCAAGCGGGCCCGGCGCCGCCGCCAGGGCCGGGACCTGCTGACCAGCAGGGGCACCGCGGTCATCTTCAGCGACAACGTGTTCGTCCCCGAGGCCGCCTCGCTGGTTTGAGCCCGGTGCCGCGACTGACGAACCTGGCGGAGAGTCGTTTCCTACCGGCTCGGGGCGCGGCCAACCGCTCCCGCTACGTCCTAGTGCTCCGGCTCCCAGGCGCGGAGCAGGTCGAGCAGCCCTGCATCTCCGTCGACGTGCAAGGACTGGGCCGGGATACGGTCGTACAAGTAGATGATCAACTCACTGGCCGTGCCATGGATGGAGACGCCGGCTGCGTCCGAGTCCTCGCCGGTCGCGGCAGTGGGCGCGGGGATGCGGGTGGAGCGTGCGCCGTCGCCGTCGACCGTGAGGCGCCAGGAGCGGCCCTCGGCGGTGTGGAAGTCGAAGGTGGCGGGCTCGTGCGGCCAGGCGCTGGGCGTCGCGACGCAGGTGAACAGGAACTCCTCCACACCGTCGAGTGCCACCTCGCCCGGCAGCGGCTGCGGGGCGCCCCCGGTGAGCTGGGCGTCGTACGTGTGGACCGCGGTCTCCTGGGCCCGGTGCCGGGCGACTCCGCCGGAGGTCCGCGGCGTCTGCAGGGCACTCCACCACGCCCAGCAGCCGGCGTCCGGGCCCGCCTCGCGCAGGGCGCTCAGCAGGAGCTGCGTCGACGCGGCCAGCCAGGCCAGCAGGGCCTCACGCTCCCGAGGCACTTCCAGAGCAGCGCGCGCAGCGGTGGCCTCGGCCGGGGGAGCGTCGGCAGGCCCCGCGCTGACTATGGCGGCCCAGAAACGGTCTCCCCCGCCCAGGTGCTTCACCAGGTCGAACAGCGTCCACTCGGGGCAGGTCGGCACCTGTGCGTCGAGACTGGGCGCGGCGGCGACTGCGGCGCGGAAGGCGGTCGACCGTTCGTCGATCAGTCGCAGCAGGTCAGGGAACTCAAGATTCTTTTCCACGCCGGATGTCTATCACTGTGCTCCGGTGATCGGACAGCCATTTTCACGGTCGCTGCCGGTTGGCCATTGCGGACGTCGTCGTCGCCTCCCACCGCTCGGGTGACAAGCTGCGCACTGCTGCGAGGACCCCGTCCTCGGCCGCGGCAACAAGTGCGCGGTCGCCACCCTGGTGGCCCGCCACCACGAACCGGCACCCCTGGTCCGCGACGGCGTGTTCTTCGCCTGTCCCGCCAGCCCCTGCTCGTCGACCGGGGCACGTTCGTCGTCAACGTGCTCGGCGCCCACCACGGCGCTTCGCTGCTCCGGGTGCGGACCGGTTCGCCGGCGGCGGGTTCGACACCTGGTCCGGCAGCGGTCTGCCCTGTCTGCCGGACGCTTCGGTGCTCCTGTGGTGACCTGCTGCTGAGCGGTCCGCTCGAGGTGGGCACGAACGGCTCGAGCGGGGCTCTTGTCCGGTACCAGCGAAGCTGCCGCGTTCCCGTGCAGACTCCCCCGCAGCGGACGGTGGCCGTCCGGGTGGCCTGACGACATGGGGGGCTCCGGTGGAACTGGCGTGGCGGGGCGGGGAACTCGGCCTGCTGGACGAGCTCTTCACGGCTGCCCGGCAAGGCGGGGGCCGCGCGGCACTCGTCACGGGCAGCCCCGGCACCGGCAAGAGCGCCCTGCTGCGCGGAACTGCCGAACGGGCCGGCCGCGCGGGCGCGCTGGTGCTGAGCGCGACCGCCACCCCGGCCGAGACCGATCTGCCGCTCGGCGTCGTGGGGCAGCTGCTCAGCGGCGTGGGCCCCGACGCCCTACCGCCCGCCTCCGCACCGCCCCACGTCCTCCACGCGGCGCTACGCGACCATGCGGGGCACGCGCCCGTCGTGGCCCTCGTCGACGACGCCCACCATATGGACGAGGCATCCGCGCGGTGCCTGCTGTACGTGTGCGGACGGCTCGCCGGCACCAGGATGCTGCTGGTACTGAGCGGCCGGCCGGCGTCCCCTTCCCCGGGGGGCCCGCTGCCGCTGCCGCTGGCCGAACTGCTGAGACACCCCCGCTGCATGCCCGTACCGCTCACCGTCCACGACGAGGACGCGGTGGCCGGCTTCCTGGCCGCGCCCGAGGGCGGCGCGATGGACGAGGCGACGGCACGGCGGCTCGCCTCCGACTGGCACCGGTTCACCGGTGGGAACCCACGACTGCTGCACGGACTGCTCGACGACCACCGGGCCTGCGAACCGGTGCGGCCCTCCCGCCCGGTGGCGGGCACGGCGTTCCGGCGGGCCGTCACCGGTTGCCTGCACGGCGCCGGAGCGCCGGTGGGGTCCGTCGCGCGCGCCTTGGCCGTACTCGCCGACACGGCAACGCTCACCCTGCTGGCCCGGCTGCTGGAACTGCCCGAACGGGCCGTCGCGGCCTGCCTCGACGAGCTGGACGCGGCCGGGCTGCTGGAGGACGGGCGGCTGCGCCACGAGGGCGTGCGGGCAGCGGTGCTGGAGGAGTTGTCCGCCGAGGAGTCGACGCGGCTGCACAGCGCGGCGGCCCGCATGCTCTACGAGAACGGCGCCGAACCCGCGCCGGTCGCCCGCCACCTGGTGGCCGCGGACGCCTCGGGCCGCCGGCCGCCCGGCCCGGCGTGGGCCGTTCCGCTGCTCGCCGAGGCGGCCCGGCAGGCGCTGGGCTCCGGCGAGGCCCGTCAGGCCGCCGAGTTCCTGCGCACCGCCCACCGGTCGGGTTCGGGTGCCGAGGAGGACGGCGGGCTGCTCACGGCACTGGCCCACGCCGAGTGGGAGGCCGACCCCGCCGCCGTCATCCGCCACCTGCCGGCCCTCGAACGGGACCTGGCCGCCGGGCGGCCGGACGCCGAGGACGCGGCGGGCGCCGTGGGACTGCTGCTGTGGCACGGGCGTCCGGCCGGGGCCACACAGGCCGCCGCGCACCTCGGGGATGCGGGCGGTGCGGGCCCGTTGGCGGCGGCCGCGTACGTCTATCCGTACCTGCGCCCCGGGGACGCTCCGGAGGGGCGCCCGCACGAGGACATGGACGAGCACACCGAGCGGGTGCTGGAGTCGGTCGTCTACGACCACGCCCCGCAGGGGTCCGTCGCCGACGTGCTGTGCGCCCTGCTGCACGCGGGGGAGACCGGGCGGGCGGACCGCTGGTGCGCGCTGACGGCCGGCGCGGAGCGGGCCGAGGCGGCGACCCCGGCGCGGCGGGCGGGGGCGCTCGCGGCGGCCGCCGTGGTGCACTCCCGCACCGGGGCCCACGACGCCGCCGCCCGGTACGCGCAGAGGGCGCTGTCGCTGCTGTCGCCGGGCGCCTGGGGCGTGGCCATCGGCATGCCGCTGTCGGCCGCCGTGCTGGCGGCGACCCGCCGGGGCGCCCACGAGGAGGCGGCCGCGTGGCTGCGCGTACCGGTGCCCGCCGCGATGTTCCGCACCCGGGCCGGGCTCCACTACCTGCTGGCCAGGGGCCGCTACCACCAGGCCGTCGACCGGCCCCGGGCCGCCCTCGGCGACTTCCACGCCTGCCGGGACCTGCTGGAGCGGTGGCGGCTGGAGCCGCGCGGCGCCCTGGACTGGCGTACACCCGCCGACGGTGCGCTGCGGGCACTGCGCGGCGGGCAGGAGGCGGGCGCGGACCCGATCGCCGAACTGACCAGGGCCGAGCGGCGGGTCGCGGTGCTGGCCGCCGACGGGTGCACCAACGGGGCCATCGCGGCCCGGCTGTACGTCACCACCAGCACGGTGGAACAGCACCTGACGCGGATCTACCGCAAGCTGCAGGTCACGTCCCGTACGGACCTGGCCGCCCTGGCGGCGGCGCACCCGCGCTGACGGCCGGTCGGAGTCGGGCGTCCGCAGTCAGCGCCGGGCATCCGCCGTACGCAGCCCGCGCCCGTTCTTGCGGCCCAGCAGCCCGGCGGCCACCAGCTCCTCCAGTGCCGGCGCCGGTACGTACTCGGGGGTGCCGAAGCGTTCGTACAGCCGGTGCTGGATGGCGAGCGAGACGTCGAGACCGATGGTGTCCAGCAGGGCGAACGGCCCCATGGGGAAGCCGAATCCGTGCCGGATCGCGTCGTCGGTCTTCTCGATGTCCACGTCGTGCCGTTCCAGCAGGGCGAGGGCCGCCCCCAGGTAGGGGAAGAGCAGGCTGTTGACGATGAAGCCGGTGCGGTCCGGGCACTCCACCGCCGTCTTGCGCAGCGTGTGGCAGAAGGCCCGCGCCGTGGCGAGGACGCCCGGGTCCACCGTGCCGGTGTGCACCAGCTCGATCAGCTTCATCACCGGTGCCGGGTTGAAGAAGTGGATGCCCACGACGTCGGCCGGTCGGCCGGACGCCTCGGCGCACGCGGCGACGGAGAGACTGGAGGTGGTGGTGGCCAGCACCGTGCCGGGGGCGCACACCTCGCCCAGCGCCTCGAACCGCTCGCGCTTGACGTCCGGGTCCTCGGCGACCGCCTCGATCACCAGGTCGCAGTCGGTGAGCGCGGCCATGCCGTCGGCCCCGGTGAGCAGCTCGAGGGCGGCCGCCTTGGCCTGGGCGCTGACCTTGCCCCGGCGCACCCCGCGGGTGAGCGAGTCGGCGATGGACTCCA
The DNA here is from genome assembly GCF_055564695.1 of Streptomyces sp. NPDC029014. Lineage (NCBI taxonomy): Bacteria > Bacillati > Actinomycetota > Actinomycetes > Kitasatosporales > Streptomycetaceae > Streptomyces > Streptomyces sp. NPDC029014. The sequence continues at coordinate 36,108 of NZ_JBVHVT010000079.1, read as the reverse complement.
GCGCCTGGTCCGCCTTGGCGGCGCTGCGGGCGACCAGGACCGTGGGATATCCGGCCGTGGCGGTGACCTCGGCGATGCCGCGCGCCATGGCGCCGGAACCGAGCACGCCGACGCGGCGCACGGCACGGCCCGCCGGCTCCCCACCGCCGTACGCCGGGCCGTCGGAGAGGACGGCTCCCGTCTCGTCGTACGCGTAGAACCCGTCGCCGGTCTTGCGGCCGAGGCGCCCGGTGGCGACCATCCGGGTCAAGCGCGGAGCGGGTTCGAAGGCGGTGTCACCAGTGCGCCGCCACCGGTCGGTCAGCTGGGCGTGGACCGTGTCGAGGCCCATGCGGTCGAGCGTCTCGAGAGGGCCGGCCGGCAGTCCGCAGCCGAGCCGCATGGCGGTGTCGATGGCGCGCTGGGTGGCGTAGCCCTCGTCGAGGAGCGCGACGGCGCGGTTGAGGAAGGCGAGGACCAGGTCGGTCGCGTCGGCGGCCGGGCGGGCGCCGATCGTCACCGGGGTGAGCCCGGCCGCCGTCATCAGCCGGTCCAGCGCGTCGGCCGCTTCCGGGGAGGTCAGGGCGGTACGCACCGGCTCGGCGGGGGCGCCGGGGGCGGGCGGGGTGAACAGGCGCAGCCCCGCGACGTCCGCCGGGCGGCCGGTGGCGATGGCCAGGCGGGCGACGGACAGCGTGGCCGTGGTGATCACGACGGGGGTGCCGGGCGGGCAGACGGAGGTGATCGTGGCGAGGACCGCCGCCTTGACGGCCGGGTCGTCGGGAACGGCCTCGACGACCAGGCCGGCCATGCGCAGCGCCGTGTGGTCGGCGGTGAAGGTGACGTCGGGCCGGTCGCCGGCTTCGGCGCCCGCCGTCTCCGCCGCGGCGGTGACGGCCTTGAGCCGCCCGGCCACCCGGGCGAGGACGTCCAGGTCGGTGTCGACGGCGACGACGGTGTGGCCCGCCTGGTACAGCAGGTGCAGCAGGGCCTCGCCGATCGAGCCGAGGCCGACGACGGCCGTCACCGGTGCGGTGTTCTGTCGCTCCGTCATGAGGTCTGTGCCGTCCTTTCACGGAAGCGGTTGATGGCGTGGACGTGCCGGTCGCGCATCTCCTCGTCCCGGACGCCCAGCCCCTCGTGGGGGGCGAGGGCGAGGACCCCGACCTTGCCCTGGTGGAGGTTGCGGTGGACGTCGTACGCGGCCTGGCCGGTCTCCTCCAGGGAGTAGACCTTCGACAGGGTGGGGTGGATCTTGCCCTTGGCGATGAGCCGGTTGGCCTCCCAGGCCTCGCGGTAGTTGGCGAAGTGGGAGCCGACGATGCGCTTGAGGGACATCCACAGGTAGCGGTTGTCGTACTCGTGCATGTAGCCCGAGGTGGAGGCGCAGGTGGTGATGGTGCCGCCCTTGCGGGTGACGTAGACGGAAGCGCCGAAGGTCTCGCGGCCCGGGTGCTCGAAGACGATGTCCACGTCCTCGCCGCCCGTCAGCTCGCGGATGCGCTTGCCGAAGCGCTTCCACTCCCGCGGGTCCTGGGTGCGCTCGTCCTTCCAGAACCGATAGCCCTCGGCGTTGCGGTCGATGACCGCCTCTGCGCCCATCGAGCGGCAGATCTCCGCCTTCCCGGGGGAGGAGACGACACAGATCGGCGTGGCCCCGCCGGCCAGCGCCAGCTGGGTGGCGTACGAGCCGAGGCCGCCGCTCGCGCCCCAGATGAGCACGTTGTCGCCCTGCTTCATCCCGGCGCCGTTGCGCGAGACGAGCTGGCGGTACGCGGTGGAGTTCACCAGGCCCGGCGCCGCCGCCTCCTCCCAGCTGAGGTGCTCCGGCTTGGGCATGAGCTGGTTGGACTTGACCAGGGCCAGCTGCGCCAGGCCGCCGAAGTTCGTCTCGAAGCCCCAGATCCGCTGCTCCGGGTCGAGCATCGTGTCGTCGTGGCCGTCCGCCGACTCCAGCTCCACCGACAGACAGTGCGCGACGACCCGGTCGCCGGGCTTCCAGCGGTTGACGCCCGGGCCGGTGCGCAGCACGACGCCGGCCAGGTCGGAGCCGAGGACGTGGTACGGCTGGTCGTGGCGCTCGGCGGCGGGGGAGAGCTTCGCGTACCGCTCCAGGAAGCCGAAGGTCGGCAGCGGCTCGAAGATCGAGCTCCACACGGTGTTGTAGTTGACCGAGCTGGCCATCACCGCGACCAGAGCCTCCCCGGCCGACGGCAGCGGCACCGGCACGTCCTGGAGGTGCAGGGACTTGCGGGGGTCTTTGTCCGCGGAGTCCATGCCGTCGAACATGCCGGTGTCCTCCTTGCGGACGACGGCACCGCGGTAGCTCTCCGGGAGGCGTACGGCCGCGAAGTCCTGCGGTGTCGCGTCCTCGGAGAGAAGGGCACTGATGATCTCGTCCACGTGAATTCCCTGTTTCTCTTGAGAGCCGAGGAGGGCGGGCCACTGCGTACCAGCGTCGGACGGCACGCGGCGGCGCGGCACCCCTGTCCGCCCCCTCAACGGGCACGCCCCTCACAGGGGCCCTCTGAGGGGTGGGTGAGGGGGGTCGGTTAGGGGGGCCGGAGGGGCCGCCCGCACGCATCCTGGGCCGAGGCTCCACTCCCCTCGGCTAGGAGAACTCATGACGGGAATCCCCGGCGACAGCCCCTGGTTCAGGAACTACCGTCCCGCTCCCGACGCGCCCGTGCGCCTGGTGTGCCTGCCGCATGCCGGTGGCTCGGCCAGCTTCTACTTCCCCGTCGCGCGGGAACTGTCGCCACGCGTCGAGGTGCTGGCCGTCCAGTATCCGGGCCGCCAGGACCGGCGCGCGGAGCCGGCCGTCACGGACCTTCAGGCGCTGGCCGACCGGATCGCCGGGGCGCTCGGCCCGTGGACGGACCGGCCGTACGCCCTGTTCGGGCACAGCATGGGCGCCGTCCTCGGCTTCGAGGTGGCCCGGCGCATGGAGGCCGCTGGCAGCGGCCCCACCGCACTGTTCGTCTCGGGCCGCGGCGCGCCCTCCGTGGACCGCGCGGACGAGTGGCACCCGGAGACCGACGAGGAGGTCGTCGCCGAGATCCGCAAGCTCGACGGGACCGGGGACGCGCTCCTCGACGACGAGGAGACGCTGCGCATGATCCTTCCGGCGTTGCGTGCCGACTACCGGGCGGTGCGCGGCTACCGCTACCGGCCCGGACCCGCCCTGGACTGCCCCGTCACCGCGTTCACCGGCGACCGCGATCCCCATGCCCTCGTCGAGGAGGTACGGGCCTGGGAGAACCACACCCGGTCCGGTTTCGGCCTGCGGGTCCTGCCCGGCGGCCACTTCTTCCTGGTCGACCAGCAGGCGGAGGTGCTCCGTACGGTCGAGGACCGGCTGGCCAGGACACCCGTGGCGGCCTCGCTCTGACCCCGCCCATTCGGGCACGGCTGGTAGAGGCTTTGGGCGGGGAGCCCTCGCCGCGGCTCCAGCGGCTGCACCGGTCGCCGACTTCCGCCCACGGTCCGGAAGGCCGTGGGCCGGCCTACGTCCTGCAGGCCGAGGCCGAGATGACCGCTTGTGGCGGGGAAGCGGTGCCGCATCGGCCCGCCTGCGCAGGGCTCGGCCCCACCCGGTGCCGCGGCACCGCAACCGGCCGCTCTCCTCACGCGAGCACGTGCTGGCCACGGAACGCTACGGGGGCCGGGCCGTGACCTGGCGCAAGGGCTCCAAAGCCGCGATGAGCGCTCGTCCGGCTGATCGCGCAGTGGCCCGAAGGCGAGGCGGAACTGGGCCTGGACCACTTCGAAGGGCGCTCGTTCACCGGCTGGCACCGCCACGCCACCCTCGTCACCGCCGCACACCTGTTCGCCCTGCACGAGACGGGGCTGCCCGGGCCGGCGCTGCTCGCCGTCGGTGCCTGCCCGACGCCGGGAGCGACCCGTCGGACGCCTTGGGGCGCCTCCGACGAGCGGTTGCCCGGGCTGCTCGACGGGGTCGGCGCCGTCCCGGAGGGGGCGGCGCCCCCGAGGGTTCTGGGATCGGGCCGTGACGCCAGTGCTCTGCGACGACCTGGCCCTCGCCCACGACCTGCGCGTCGCCGCCCGCCGGCCGGCCGTGGCCGGGCCGCGTCGTTCGGCGCACCGCGCCGGGCCGCGTCGTTCGGCGCACCGCGCCGGGCCGCGTCGTTCGGCGCACCGCGCCGGCCCTCATGCGGGCCGGCGCCCCATGAGCGGCGGCGGCACGGCTCCGACGGGCTGACCCGCGCCCCGATCAGAACGACACGTGGTCGTGCGTGATCCGGCGCTCCCGGGTGCGCAGCTCGCCCTCCTCGTACACCAGAACGTCGTCCACCACGCTGCTCAGCGCGACGGCCGGAGCCGGGTCCCAGGGGCGGCTGGTCATCGTCAGCATGTAGAAGCTCGTGAGCAGGGTGCCCTCCGGACCCGGCTCCACGTGCAGCATGTTGAACCAGTGGCGGCAGCGCACCGGCTCCGTGCCGAAGCGGCGGGTGTGGGCCTCGCGCAGCGCCGCCGCGATGCCGTCGCGGCCGAGCACCGCGGGGACGTCGGGCGGCGCCGCGAACACCCCGTCTGCGGTGAACGTCGACGCGAACTCATCCAGCCGCAGCGCGTCGAGCAGCCGAACCTGCCGGGCGTAGTACCGCTGAGCCTCCACGTACAGGGTGGTCAGGCTGGTGCCGGGCCGGGGCTCGGTCGCGTACGTCGTCATGGCGTTCTCCTTCGGTTCGTCAGGTGAGGTCGTCGCGGGTCACGACGCCATGGCGGGTGCGCCACTCGCCGCGCGAGCGGACCGAGGTCCTCCATGACACAGGTACGGTGCAGCCTCGGCTCGCCTCCGGGCGACGTCGCGCGTGCACCAGCGCGTAGGCGCGTGTGCGCAGGGTCCCGTCCGGGTCCGGCGTGACGCCGAGCATCCCGATCCAGTGCCGCAGCCGCTCGCCGTCGCGCCCCCGCTGGGCCCTGTTGCAGTGGACGCTTCGCGGCCGGTCCGGCACGTCGAAGGACGGCGTCCTCGGTGAACGTCCCGGCCCGGCGTGCGGCCTCGTGCGCGTCGAAGAGCTGCATCCGGTGCGCTCAGGGCTGCTGGACCCGTGCGTGCAGGCCGCCGAAGTCCGGTACCTCGGCGGGTGCCCGCCCGGGTGCTCGCGGGGTGGCCCTCGCGCGGCCGGGCAACATGGTGGTCATGGGACCGGCCCTCCGTTCCATCGGGTACGGACAGCCTCCGCGGAGCAGATCGAGCGCTCGTCGAAGATCCCTCAAGCGGCCCGGCCGAACGTGTTCCCGTACCGGGCCGGCGGCTGGCCCGAACTGCTTCCGCACGTCTCCCGCCCGGTCCTGACCGAAGACGCCCCGGCCTCCAGGCCATGGCCGTGGACACCACCACCGCCGACGGCCGCACCCACACCACCGAGTCCCTCCGCCTCTGTTTCCCCCACGCCGGCCGCCTCGACTACGAACAGACCGCCACCCCCGCCCTGGTGCCCGCGCACACCGGCGAATGGACCGTCACCCCCGACACACGCCCGGCACGGTGGAGCGTCCACCGCTGCTCCGGTCCCGCTCGAGCCACCGCCGTGAGAGTCGGCTGAGACGGACTTCCTCGGAGGGGGAACGGGGCAGCAGTGGGCACTCGACTCTTCCCGGCCAGCCGTACACCTCAAGGAGAGGCATGAGCCCCAACATCATCACCGCCGAGAAAACCCGCGACCGGACGGCGCTGTCGCCCCACGGGCCGATCCCGTGGCACCTCGCCCTGGTCAGCGGGGCCAACGGCACGTCGCTCGACGCCGGACTGGCCGGGCTGAAGGCCCGGTTCACCGGGTCGCCGGCACTGGAGGACGTTCCGGTGCGGATACGCACCGTCGGCGCCGCCGACGGCGGCCACCGCGGTGCCGTGCTGGCCGGCGAGGGCGGTGCGACGGAGCTGGGCACCAAGGAGCCCGTGCAGGCCGCCGCGCCCGTCGCGTTCATGTTCCCCGGCCTCGGCGACCACTACGTGGACATGGGCCGCGAGCTGTACCGCGACTTCCCCGTCTTCCGGGACGCCGTCGACACCTGCGCCGACGCCCTCGTCCCCGAGCTGGGCCTGGACATCCGCGAGGTCGTCTTCCCCGACCCCACGCCCTCGGAGCGCACCGCCGAGGCCCCGGCCGTGGACCTGCGGCGCATGCTCGGCCGCGACACCGGCCCGCAGAGCGAGAGCGAGCGCAGGCTCAACGCCACCCGCTTCGCCCAGCCGGCGCTGTTCGTCGTCGAGTACGCCCTGGCCAGGCTCTGGGAGTCGTGGGGCGCCCGGCCCCGCATCATGATCGGATACAGCCTGGGCGAGTACGTCGCGGCCACCCTGGCCGGAGTGCTGTCCCTCGAGGGCGCGCTGACGCTGGTCGCCCGCCGCGCCGCGCTCATCGACGCGCTGCCGCACGGCGCCATGCTCGCCGTGATGCTCCCCGAGGAGCAGGTCCGCCCGCTGCTCGGCGACGGTGTCTCGCTCTCCGCCGTCAACGGCCCCGAGTTCTGCGTGGCGGCCGGACCGGTCGCCGCCGTCGAGGCGCTGGAGCGCGACCTCACGGAGCGGGGCGTCGTCCACCGCCGCGTCCAGTCCACGCACGCCTTCCACTCGTCGATGATGGAGCCCATCGCCGACCAGGTGACCGAGCTGGCGCGCGGCCTCGCGCTGAACCCGCCGAGCATCCCGTACATCTCCAACGTCACCGGCCGTCCCATCACCGACGAGGAGGCCACGGACCCGGCGTACTGGGCGCGCCACCTGGTCAGCCCGGTCCGCTTCGCCGACGGCCTCGCCGCGCTCGGCACCGGCGACCTGCTGCTGGAGAACGGCCCCGGCCAGACCCTGAGCAGCATGGCCGCCATGGTCCGCGGCAGCGACGCGGGCACCGTCGTCGCCTCCATGCGCCACCCGCTGGAGCGCCAGAGCGACTCGGCTGTCGCCCTCAAGGCGCTGGGCAGGCTGTGGCTCGCGGGCGCCGACATCGACTGGGCCGGCTTCCCCGCCTCCGAGCTGGACGTCGTGGCCGACGGCGCCCCCGCCGCCGCCCGGGACACCGACGAGGCCGCCGCCCCCACCCCCACCGAGCTCGAGCTGCACGCCCTGTGGGCCAAGCTCCTGAAGACCGAGCGGCTGCCCCGTGACGTCAGCTTCTTCGAGGTCGGCGGCAACTCGCTGATCGCCGCCCGGCTGATCCTGCGCATCAAGCGGACCTTCGGCACCGAGCTCACGCTGCGCCAGGTCTACGAGTGGGCCACCCTCACGAGGATGGCCGCCGCGATCGACGTCCTGCGGGCCGGCGACGAGCTGCCCCGCGCGCACGAGGGCTCCTCGCACACGGGCAACTCGCTGGCCCGTTTCACGCTGCCCAACGGCCTGACGGTGTCCCACCAGAACGAGGCGGAGACCCTCCACTTCTACGAGGACATCTTCGACCACCGTACGTACGCCAAGAACGGCATCTCGATCCCGGACGGCGCGACGGTCGTCGACGTCGGCGGCAACATCGGCCTGTTCACGCTCTTCGCGCACTACGAGGCCAAGGACGTACGCGTCTTCACCTTCGAGCCGGCGCCCCCGATGTTCGAACTGCTGAGCCGGAACGTCGCCGAGCACGGCGTCAACGCCAAGGTCTTCCGTCTCGGCGTCTCCGACGTCGAGGCCGAGGCGAACTTCACCTTCTACCCGCGCAGCTCGGGCATGTCCTCGTTCCACCCGGACGAGGACGAGGAGAAGCACAACCTCCGCACCATCATCGCCAACCAGCAGAAGGCCGGGGAGGCCGATGCGGAGGTCGCCGAGCTGGTCTCCTCCGACGAGCTGCTCGACGTCCGGTTCGAGGCCATCGAGTTCACCGCCACGCTCCGCCCGCTCAGCGCGGTCATCCGCGAGGAGGGCATCGAGCGCATCGACCTGATCAAGATCGACGTGCAGAAGAGCGAGCGCCAGGTCATCGACGGCATCGCCGACGAGGACTGGCCGAAGATCCAGCAGATGGTGCTGGAGGCGCACGACGCCGACGGCGAGGTCGCCCGGCTCGTCGCTCTCCTGGAGAGCCGCGGCTTCACGGTCAGGGCCGAACAGGACGAGCTGTACGTCGGCACGGACATCCACAACATCTACGCCGTACGCGGCGCACGCTAACGGAGTCGGACGAGAAATGGAATTCACGACGGTAGGGGTGGTCGGCGCCGGTGTCATGGGCGTCGGTGTCGCACAGAACCTCGCGCAGACCGGGCACCGGGTGGTGCTCGTCGACGTCTCCGACGAGGTCCTCGACAACGCGCGCCGCGAGCTGCGCACCAGCCTGCGCGCCTACGCCCTGTTCAACAAGGGCTCCCGCGTCGACGTGGCCGAGGTCTTCGAGAAGATCGAGTTCACCACCGACTACGAGCTGCTGGCCAAGGCCGACTTCGTCGTCGAGAACGTCACCGAGGACTGGGGCGTCAAGCAGCAGGTGTACGAGCGGATCGACCGCATCGTGCGCCCGGAGGTGGTCTTCGCCGTCAACACCTCGGCGATCTCCATCACGCGCGTCGGCTCGGTGACCTCGCGGCCCGAGCGGGTCGTCGGCATGCACTTCATGAACCCCGTGCCGATGAAGCCGATGGTCGAGGTGATCCGCGGCCACCACACCACGCCCGAGACCCTCGACACCGCGCGCCGCTTCCTCGCAGGGATGGGCAAGGACTGCATCGTGGTCGAGGACGTCCCCGGCTTCGTGTCGAACCGCGTCCTGATGCTCACCATCAACGAGGCCGCCTTCCTCGTCCAGGACGGGGTGGCTCCCGCGGCCGACGTCGACCGGATCTTCAAGACCTGTTTCGACCACAAGATGGGCCCGCTGGAGACCGCCGACCTGATCGGCCTCGACACCATCCTCAAGTCCGTCGAGGTGCTCTACGAGAGCTTCAACGACAGCAAGTACCGGCCTGCTCCCCTGCTCAAGAAGATGGTCGCCGCCGGCCTCCTCGGCAGGAAGAGCGGCGAGGGCTTCCACAAGTACCACTGACCTCGAAGACGACAGGACGGAACAAAGATGAGCACGGACAACAGGACCAGGATCGCCGAGTACCTGTCCCGCTTCTTCCCGGTGCACGGCCTCAAGGACGACGACGACATCTTCGAGCTCGGCTTCGTCAGCTCGATGTTCGCGATGCAGCTCGTCTCGTTCATCGAGCACGACTTCGGCATCACGATCGAGAACGAGGACCTGGAGCTGGAGTACTTCCGCTCCATCGACGCCCTCGACGCCTTCGTGACCCGCAAGCTGTCCGCCCCGGTCGCCCGGTAGAGACGAGAGCGGACGCCACGACATGACCGCGACGCTGACCGCGCAGCAACGGCAGGCGCAGGAGGAGTTCCGCGCCTTCGCCGACCACCACATCGCACCGGACGCCGACTCCTGGCACCGGTCGCAGCGCACCCCGCCCGAGGTCGTCCGGCTGCTGGCGCGCGAAGGGCTGCTCGGGCTGCCCATCCCGCGTGAGTACGGCGGCGGCGGCGGTGACGCGGTCACCCTCGGCCTGCTCGCCGGCGAGCTCGGCCGGGCGTGCTCCTCGGTACGCAGCCTGCTCACCGTCCACACGATGGTGGCGCACGCGATCAACCGGTGGGGCAGCCGGGTCCAGCGGGACACCTGGCTGCCCCGGCTCGCCGCCGGCGAACGCATCGGCGCTCTCGCCGTGTCCGAGCCGGGCGTCGGCAGCGACGCGGCGGCCGTGACCACCCGGCTCGTCCGCGACGGTGACGACTGGGTGGTCAACGGCCACAAGAAGTGGACGACGTACGGGGAGACCGCCGACCTGTTCCTGGTCGTGGGCCGCTCCGAGGAGGGGCCCACCGCCCTGCTCATAGAGCGGGACACCCCGGGCGTCAAGACCGAGCTGATCGAGGACATGATCGGCATCCGGGCCTCCATGACCGCCGACGTGTACTTCGACGACTGCCGGGTCCCGGACGCCAACGTCCTGGCCCGGCCCGGTCTCGGCGTCTCCCACGTGGTCGGCGCAGCCCTCGACCTCGGTCGCTACACCGTCGGCTGGGGATGTGTCGGCATCCTCGACGCCTGCCTGGGGGCGAGCGTCGACTACGCCTCCACCCGCGAGCAGTTCGGCTCCCTCATCAAGGAGCACCAGCTCGTCAGACGCATGATCAGCACCATGTACACGGACGCCCGCGCCGCCCGGCTGCTGTGCCTGGAGGCCGGCCGGCTGCGCGATCAGCGCGACCCCGGCGCCCTGGCCGCGACCTCGACCGCCAAGTACTTCGCCGCCACCGCCGCGGGACGCGCCGCCGCCGACGCCGTCCAGATCCACGGCGCCAACGGCTGCAGCTCCGACTACCCCGTACAGCGCTACCTCGGGGACTCCAGAGTCATGGAAATCATCGAGGGCAGCGCCCAGCTCCACCAAGTGGGCCTTGCCGAGTACGCGTTCCAGGAACGCGGACTGCGAAGGAGACAACGATGACCGCGACGGCCGTCACCACCGTCAAGTGTGTGGTGTGGGACCTCGACAACACCGTGTGGGACGGCGTGCTCCTCGAGGACGGTGACGTCACGCTCAGACCCGCCGTCGTGGACGTCATCCGCGCCCTCGACGAGCGCGGCATCCTCCACTCCATCGCCAGCCGCAACGACCACGACGCGGCCATGGCCAAGCTGGAGGAGTTCGGCATCGCCGAGTACTTCCTCCACCCGCAGATCAACTGGGGCAACAAGTCCGACTCCGTGAAGGCCGTCGCCGAGGCGTTCAACATCGGCATCGACACCCTCGCCTTCGTCGACGACCAGCCCTTCGAACGCGACGAGGTGCGCTTCGCCCACGAGCAGGTGCTGTGCGTCGACGCCGTCGACGCCGAGCGGATCCCCGGCATGCCGCAGATGCAGCCCCGGTTCGTCACCGCCGACTCGCGCGAGCGCCGCCACCTGTACCGCGCCGACGTGGAGCGCCAGGAGGCCCAGGACGCCCACCTCGGCACCGACGAGGAGTTCCTCGCCTCCCTCGGCATGCGCTTCACCATCGCGCCGGCCCAGGAGCGTGACCTGCAGCGCGCCGAGGAACTCACCGTACGCACCAACCAGCTCAACGCCACGGGCTACACCTACTCCTACGAGGAGCTGGACGCGTTCCGCCGCTCGCCCGACCACGACCTGCTCGTGGCCGGGCTGGAGGACAAGTACGGCACCTACGGCAAGATCGGCCTCGCCCTCGTCGAACGCGGTGATGCGAGCTGGACCGTGAAGCTGCTGCTGATGTCCTGCCGTGTGATGTCCCGGGGCGTCGGCTCGGTCCTGCTCGGGCACCTGATCCGCAGCGCCCACGACGCGGGCGTGACGCTGCGCGCCGAGTTCGTGCCCACCAGCCGCAACCGGACCATGTACGTCACCTACAAGTTCGCCGGCTTCCGCGAGGTCGCCAAGAACGGCGACGTGTCCGTCCTCGAGCACGACGGCACCCGCTTGCAGGGCTTCCCGCCGTACATGGACGTCACGGTCGAGAGCTGACCGCCGCAGGCGGACCCCGCCCACCGGCTACCCGGACTTATGGAGAGAGACGGAAGGCAACGATGAACGCCCAAGCCAACGAGGAGCGACTGCGCAGGGCGATGGCCGCCGTCCTGCAACTCCAGCAGCGCAACGCGGAGCTGGAGAACCAGCGCCACGAGCCAGTGGCGATCGTCGCCATGGCCTGCCGGCTGCCCGGCGGGGTCGACACGCCCCGGGCGTTCTGGGACCTGCTCGCCGAGGAACGGGACGCCATCGGTCCCCTCCCCTCCCGGTGGGACGCCTTCGACCTGTACGACCCCGACCCGGGCGCCCCGGGCAAGAGCTACGCGCGTGAGGGCGGCTTCCTCGACGGCGTCGAGAAGTTCGACGCCGACTTCTTCGGCATCTCGCCGCGCGAGGCACAGTCCATGGAGCCGCAGCAGCGGGTCGTCCTGGAGGCCTCCTGGGAGGCGCTGGAGCGGGCCGGGCTGCGGAGCGACCAGTTCAAGGGGAGCCGCACCGGCGTCTACATCGGCGCGATGCGTCCCGACTACGAGACGATCCGCACCGACCTGGAACTGCTCGACGGTTACCAGGGCACCGGCGTGTCGTGCAGCGTCATCTCCGGCCGCGTCTCCTACGCACTGGGCCTCCAGGGCCCGGCGGTGACGGTCGACACCGCGTGCTCGTCCTCACTGGTGGCGATCCACCTGGCCGCCACCGCGCTGCGCAACGGCGAATGCGACATGGCCCTGGCCGGTGGTGTGACGGTCATGAGCTCCCCCGGCATGTTCGTGGAGTCCAGTCGGCTCGGGGCGATGTCCCCGGACGGGCGGTGCAAGAGCTTCTCGGCCGAGGCGGACGGCGGCGGTTGGTCCGAGGGCGTCGGCATCCTGGTCCTGAAGCGGCTCTCCGCCGCCGAGCGCGACGGCGACCGGGTGCTGGCCGTGATCCGGGGCAGCGCCGTCAACCAGGACGGCCGCAGCCAGGGGCTGACGGCACCCAACGGACCCGCGCAGCAGCGGGTCATCCGAGACGCCCTCGCCGCCGCCCGTCTCACCCCGGAGGACATCGACGCCATCGAGGCGCACGGCACCGGCACACCGCTGGGCGACCCGATCGAAGCGGGCGCGCTCGCCGGGGTGTTCGCCTCCGGGCGTACCGCCGGGGAACCGGTGTACCTCGGATCGTCCAAGTCCAACATCGGGCACTGTCAGGCCGCCGCCGGTGTCGTCGGCGTCATGAAGATGGTGCTCGCCCTCCAGAACGACACCCTCCCCAAGACCCTGCACGCCGAGCGGCCGAGCCCGCACATCGCCTGGGAAGGCAGCGGTCTGGAACTCCTGCGGGAGGCCCGCACCTGGCCGCGGGGCGGGCGCACCCGTCGCGCGGGTGTGTCGGCCTTCGGCATCAGCGGCACCAACGCACACGTGGTGCTGGAAGAGGCCCCGGTGCCCGGGACCGTGGACCCCGAAGCGGGCTCCACGGCCCCGGAGGGGCTGCCGGCCACGCTGCCGCTGGTGCTGTCCGGCCACGACGCGCAGGCGCTGGGCGCACAGGCCGAACGCTGGGCCGCCTGGCTGGAGGCCCGGCGCGACGTGCCGTTCGCCGATCTGGTGCGCACGGCCGCCCTGCACCGCTCCCACGGGGAGATCCGGGCTTCCGTCCCCGCCGCCGGAGCCGAGGAGGCCTCCGCGGCCCTGCGGGCGCTGGCGGACGGCCTCGCGCACTCGGACACGGTGGTGGGCAGCGCGCGGGAGCGCGGCAAGGCCGTGTTCGTCTTCCCCGGCCAGGGTAGTCAGTGGGCCGGGATGGGGCGCGCGCTGCTCGCCGAGTCGGAGGTGTTCCGCGCCGCGGTGGAGAGGTGCGACGCCGCACTGAAGCCGTTCACCGGGTGGTCCGTCCTGGAGCTGCTCCGCGGTGACGCGGGCGAGGACCTGCCGTCCCTGGAGCGGATCGACGTCCTGCAACCGGCTTTGTTCGCCGTCATGATCGGCCTGGCCGAGCTGTGGCGCACCCTGGGCGTGGAGCCCGCCGCCGTGGTGGGCTCCAGCCAGGGCGAGGTGCCGGCCGCCGTGGTCGCCGGCGCCCTGTCCCTCGAGGACGGCGCCCGCCTGACGGCGTTGCGCTCCCAGGGGCAGCTGCGGGAGTGCAGCGGTCGCGGTGCGATGGCTCTGGTCGAGATGCCCCTCGCCGAGGTCGAAGCGCTGATCGCCCCGTACGGAGAAGCGCTGTCGGTCGCCGTGGTCAACACCGCCGCCTCCGTGGTGGTCTCCGGCGACGTCGCCGCGGTCGAGTCGCTCCTGGAGGAGCTGGCGGGCCGTGACGTCTTCAGCCGCCGCATCCAGTCCGACACCGCGGGGCACTGCGCCCACGTGGACCCGGTCCTGCCGTGGCTGGCCGAGCAGCTCGACGGCATCGAGGCCCGCCCGGCACAGGTGCCGTTCTACTCCACGGTGACCGGCGGGCTCCTCGACGGCACGCGGCTCGACGCCGCGTACTGGTGCCGCAACGTCCGCGACACCGTCCGCATGGACCTGGCACTGGGCGAACTGGTCGCGAACGGCTACGACGTCTTCGTGGAGATCAGCCCCCATCCGGTGCTGAGCATGCCGCTGACCAGCGCCACGGCCGGCGTGGACGGCGTGGTCGTGGGCAGCCTCGGCCGTGACCGCGGCGGGCTGTCCCAGGTGCTGCGTTCCGTCGGCGCCCTGCACGTGCGGGGCTACCAGGTCGACTGGAGCCGTGTCCTGGGCGGCGGCCCCGCCGCCGACCCCGCCGACGCACCGACCTACCCCTTCCAGCGCCGCCACTACTGGGCCGACCCGCCGGCCCCGGCGTCCACCGCCCGGCCGGCGGCCCCGAAGCAGGTCGCGCGGGACGGCGCCGCCGACGGCGGCCCCCGCAAGCCTGCCGGGCTGCGCGGGCGACTGGCCGGCCTCGCGGACCACGAGCGGCTCGCCGCGCTGACCGACATCATCCGGCGGGAGGCCGCCGCGGTGCTCGGCGCCGCGCAGCCCGTGCCCGCGGACAAGAGGCTGCAGGAGCTCGGCCTCGACTCCATCATGGGCCTGCAACTGCGCAACCGCCTGTGCGACCTGGCGGGCAGCACGCTGCCCACGAACATCGCCTTCGCCTGCCCCACCGCCGCGGACCTCGCGGAGCACCTGCTCTCGGACGTCCTCGCCGCGGGCGCCGACGACGCGGGGCCACTGCCCCTGACGCGTGCCGAGGACCGTGACGTCCACCCGGCCACGGAGGGCCAGCGGCGCCTGTGGTTCCTGGAGCAGATGAACCCGGGCTCGGCCCAGTACAAGGTCGCCCTGCGGATCCGGACCGCCCGGCCGCTCGACCACACGACGCTGACCCGCGCCCTCGAGTGGATCGTCGCCCGTCACGAGGGGCTGCGCACCGGACTGGAATCCCGGGACGGCGACCTCGTCCAGGTCGTCCACACGGGCGTACCGGTCGCCGTCACCTTCGAAGACCTCCGCGGCCTCGGCCCGGACGCGCTCGACGAGCACCTGCGGTACGAGGAGCAGGAGCCGTTCCGCCTGGGCGGCGCCTCGCTGTTCCGCTGCCGCGTGCTGGACCTGGCGGCGGACGACCAGGTGGTGTGCTTCAGCTTCCACCACGCGGTCACCGACGGCTGGGCGATCTCGCTGTTCCTGATGGAGCTGTTCCACGCCTACGAGGAGTACGCGGCGGGACGCGCACCGGACCCGGCGCAGGCCGAGTTCCACCTCGGTGACTATGCCGCCTGGGAGCGGCGCAGCATCGCGGAGGGACGCTTCGAGGAGGCGCTCCGCTTCTTCGCGACGGAGCTCGAGGGCGTGGAGCGGCTGGAGCTGCCGCCCGGCCCCGACACCGTCGCCGAGGGCGACGAGGGCGGGGACACGCTGTACTTCACCGTCCCGGCCGACCTGCGGGCCGGGCTGGAGGCGCTCGCCTCCCGCACCTCCGTCACCCCGTACACCGTGCTGGTCAGCGCCTTCGCCACGCTGCTGGCGCGCACCACCGACCAGTACGACTTCGCCGTGGGCACCGTCTGGTCCAGCCGCCATCTGCCGGCCACGGACGGTATCCACGGGTTCCTCGCCAACACGCTGCCGCTGCGGTGCGACCTGACGGGAGACCCGCGGTTCGACGACCTGCTCGCCGCGATGTCGCCGCGGGTGCGGGGCGTGTTCGAGCACCAGAGCGTCCCGCTGACCGAGGTCGTCCGCGCCGTCGGCGGTGTGCGCACGGGTGACGAGAACCCGCTCTTCCGCGCCGTCTTCAACTACGGGGGCGCCGCGATGCCCACCATCGGGGAGGGCGACGCGACCTGGCACCTCCCCTCGTCCGGCAGCCTCGGGGGCAACGTCCGAGGCGCCTCCAAGTTCGAACTCGGCATCACGCTCATCCCGTGCGGGGACGAGCTGCGGGGTGAGTTCGAATACCAGGCGCACGTCATGGGCAGGGCGGCCGCGCAGCGCATGGTCGCCGGTTTCCGCACCCTCCTCGAGTCGATCGTGCGGGATCCGGAACGCCCCCTCAGCCGTCACGCGCTCCTCGCCGACGAGGAACTGGCCTGGCTCGTCGAACGCGGCGGCCACGTCACCCCGCACGCCCCCGGTACGGCGACCGCTCCGGAGCTGGTCTGGGACCAGGTGCGCCGGACGCCCGACGCGGTGGCACTGGTGTCCGACGGGCACGAGCTGACCTACCGCGAGATGGCGTGGCGTGCTTCCGCCCTGGCGGACAAGCTGCGCGCCGCCGGCGTCGGCCCCGAGACCCCGGTCGGTGTGCACCTGCCCAGGTCCGCCGAGCTCGTCGTCTCGGCCCTCGCCATCTGGCTGGCCGGCGGCGCCTACCTGCCGGTGGACCCGGGGTACCCGCAGGCACGGGTCGAGTACGTCATCGAGGACAGCGGGATCGAGGTCGTCGTCACCCGTGGCGCCACCGCCGCCGACCTGGCCGGCACCGGTGTGCGGATCCTGCTGGCCGACGACATCCACGACGCCCCCGTCCCCGCCGGGGACGCGCTTCCGGACATCGCCGCCCCCGCCCTGAGGGACCTGGCCTACGTCATCTACACCTCCGGCTCGACGGGCAAGCCCAAGGGCGTGCTGATCGAGCACGGCCAGTTCGTGAACTTCTGCCACGCGGTGGACGAGCGCATCGGCGGCGGTCCGGGAGACACCTGGCTCGCCGTCACCAGCCCCTCGTTCGACATCTCGACCGTCGAACTGCTCTGGACGCTGACCCGCGGCTACCGTGTGGTGATCGCCCAGGGCAGCGTCGGCGAGTGGTCGTCCTACCGCTCGTACGCACCCACCCACCTCCAGTGCACGCCCTCCCTCGCCCGGCTCCTCCTGGCCGACTCCGCCGGACGCGCCCTGCTGCGCGGACTCGACCGGATGATCGTCGGCGGGGAGGCGCTGGACCGGGGCCTGGCGGCCAGGCTCATGAGCACCTGCAGGGGCGGGCTCACGAACATCTACGGCCCTTCCGAGACGACGGTGTGGTCCACCACCTGGCACGCCGAACCCGGAGAGGTGTCCCTGGGCGACGCCGTCCGCAACACCAGCCTGTACCTCCTCGACCGGTACGGCTCACGCGTGCCCCGCGGCAGCCGCGGCGAACTGTTCATCGGCGGCCTGGGCGTCACCCGCGGATACCTGAACCGGCCGGAGCTCACCGCCGAACGGTTCGTGCACGACCCGTTCGCCGAGGACGGCGACGCCCGGATGTACGGCACCGGGGACATCGTCCGGTACCGCGAGGACGGCAGCCTCGAGTACTGCGGTCGCAGCGACGCCCAGATCAAGCTGCACGGACACAGGATCGAGCTGGGCGAGGTCGAGGCGGTCGGCGGCGAGCACCCGGCCGTCGCCGAGTGCGCCGCCGTGGTCCGCCGCGACGAGGGCGCCGACCCCAGGCTCTGCCTGTACTACGTCCCGTCCGACGCCCACGGCCCCGACGACGACGAACTGCTGCGGTACTTCCTCGCCCGGGTCCCGTCGTACATGGTGCCTTCGCAGCTGGTCGCCATGGACGAACTGCCCCACACGCCCAACAAGAAGGTCGACCGCAAGGCGATTCTCGCCCTGCCCGCGCCCGGCCCCTCCGCAGCGCCGGCGGCGGCCCGGGGCGGTGACGACTCACTGGAGGACCTCGTCGCCCGTGCGTGGGCCGAGGTGCTCAACCGCACCGAGGTGGACCGGGACCGGGGCTTCTTCGAGCTGGGCGCCAGCTCGATGACCGCGCTCCGGGCACACCAGGCGATCTGTGAGGGACTGGGACGCGAGTTCCCGCTCTCGGCGCTCTTCCGCCACCCCACCGTCCGCCAGCTGTCGGCCTTCCTGGGCGGTGCCTCGCACACCACCGCGCCCGGCCGCGCCCCGGTCCGCCGAAGCACGTCCGCCGACGAGCCGGTCGCGGTCATCGGCTTCGCCTGCCGCCTGCCGGGCGCCCCGGACGTCGACACCTTCTGGAACAACCTCAAGAACGGCACCGACTCGATCCGGCACTTCAGCGTGGAGGAGCTGAGGGCGGCGGGCATCGGGGACGACGCCCTGTCCGACCCCGACTACGTACGGGCGAAGGGGTACGTCGACGGCGGCTCCCTCTTCGACGCCGCGTTCTTCGACTACTCCCCTGCCGAGGCCGAGGCGATGGACCCGCAGCACCGGCTCTTCCTGGAGTGTTCCTGGGAGGCGCTGGAGCACGCGGGCCGGATGCCGCAGCGGTTCGACGGTGCCATCGGCGTCTTCGCCGGTGCCGGGGTGAGCGGCTACCGCAGCAGTGACGAAGCAACCGACATGTCCGACTTCTACCGCACCATGGTGGGAACGAAGAACGACTTCCTGGCCACGAGGGTTGCGCACAAGCTCAACCTGCGCGGACCCGCACTGACGGTGCAGACCGCGTGCTCCACGAGCCTCGTCGCCACCCACCTCGCCCGGGAGAGCCTCCTGCGCGGCGAGTCCGACATCGCCCTCGCGGGCGGCGTCTCGCTCAGCTATCCGCTGGAGCAGGGCTACGTCCACCAGGACGGTCTGGTGTTCTCGCCCGACGGCGCCTGCCGGGCCTTCGACGCCAAGGGAGCGGGCACGGTCCTCGCCAACGGCGCCGGTGTGGTCGTGCTGCGCCGGCTGGCGGACGCGATCGCTGCGGGCGACACGGTCTACGCCGTGCTGCGCGGCAGCGCCGTCAACAACGACGGTTCCCACAAGGTCGGTTTCACCGCGCCCAGCGTGGACGGGCAGGCCCGCGTCATCGAGGCCGCGCACCGGGACGCCGGAGTGACCGCGGACACCATCGGATACGTCGAGGCCCACGGGACGGGAACCGCGCTCGGCGACCCGATCGAGGTCCAGGCACTCCAGCAGGTCTTCGCGACCGCCGAGCGCGCCGAGCCGTGCGCCCTGGGCTCGGTGAAGACCAACATCGGACACACCGACACCGCCGCCGGAGTCGCCGGACTCATCAAGGCGGCGCTGTCCCTCCACCACCGGCAGCTGGTACCGAGCCTGCACTTCGACAAGCCGAACCCGGAGATGGAGCTGGACCCGGAGCTGCTGTACGTCAACACGGAGCTGAAGCACTGGGAGCAGGCCGACGGCCCGCGTCGGGCCGGAGTGTCCGCCTTCGGCCTGGGCGGCACCAACGCGCACGTGGTGCTCGAGGAGGCACCGGTCGTGGAGCCGGTGGAGCCGGTCGCCGTGGACCGTCCGCTGCCGGTGGTGGTGTCCGCGCGTGACGAGGAGGCACTGCGTGAGCAGGCCGCCCGCTGGGCGGACTGGCTGGCGGGCCGCGACGGTGTACGCCTGGCCGACGTGGCGGTGACGGCGGCCCGGCACCGTACCCACTTCGAGCACCGGGCGAGCGTCCTCGCGGCCGACACCACCGAACTGGTCGAGGGGCTGCGCGCCCTGGCCGACGGCAGGTCCCACGCGGCGGTGGCCGAGGGAATCGCGCAGCGGCGCGGGAAGACGGTGTTCGTGTTCCCGGGTCAGGGCGCACAGTGGCCCGGCATGGGCCGCGAGCTCCTGGACACCTCGCCCGTGTTCGCCGAGCACATGGCCGCCTGCGAACAGGCCCTGGCCCCGCACGTCGACTGGTCCCTGACCGCCGTCGTCCGCGAGGAACCCGGCGCTCCCGGACTCGACCGCGTCGATGTCCTGCAACCCGTCACCTTCGCCGTCATGGTCAGCCTCGCCGCACTCTGGCGCTCCGCCGGCATCGAACCCGGCGCCGTCGTCGGCCACTCCCAGGGCGAAGTCGCCGCCGCACACATCGCCGGCGCCCTCTCCCTCGAAGACGCCGCACGCATCGTCTGCGTCCGCAGCCAGGCCCTCACCCGCATCGCCGGACGGGGCGCCATGCTCGCCCTGCCCCTGCCCACCCACCAGATCACCGAACGCCTCGCCCCCTGGAACGGACGCCTGTCCCTCGCCGCCGTCAACGGCCCCACCTCCGCCGTCGTCTCCGGCGACCCCGACGCCGTCGAGGAACTCCGGCAAGCCTGCCTCGCCGAAGGCATCCGGGCCCGCACCGTCCAGTCCGACTGTGCCGGACACTCCGCCCAGGTCGACCCCCTCCACGACCACGTCGTGGGCGGCCTCACCGGCATCCGACCCCGGACCCCCCGCATCCCCCTCTACTCCACCGTCACCGGACACCCCCTCCACACCGATCAGCCCCTCGACCCCGCCTACTGGTACCGCAACCTCCGCGACACCGTCCGCTTCGACCAGGCCGTCGACCGGCTCCTCGAGGACGGACACAGCGTCTTCATCGAGGTCTCCACCCACCCGGTGCTGGCCCTGCCCCTGACCGACGCGAGCGCCGAGCACGGCGGCGTCGTCGCCGGCACCCTCGCCCGCGACCACGGCACCCACGCCCAGTTCCTCCGCAACCTCGGACTCCTCCACGTCCACGGCCACGACATCGACTGGGACAAGGCCCTGGACGTCGAACCCGCGACGCTGGTCACCCTTCCCGCCTACGCCTTCCAGCGCGAGCTCCACTGGCGGCAGGCCCGGCCCGCGACCTCGCCCGTCGCCCTCGGAGCGGCCGGAGCCCTGTGGGAGGCCGTCAGCTCCGGTGACCCGGCCGGGGTCATGGAGCTGCTGGACGCGCCGCAGGGCCTCAAGGAGAGCGTCGCGGACGTCATCCCGCTGCTGGAGGGGTGGCTCAGGAAGCAGGCGGTTCCGACCGCCGCGGAACAGCGGAGCCCCGGGGCTTCCCGAAGCCGTCGCGTCGGCTTCGGCGAACGCCTCGCCGGGGCGGCCGTGAGCGACCGGCTGCCGATGGCGCTGGAACTGGTCGTCCAGGAGGCGGCCGGGGCGCTGGGCGTACCCGGCGACGAGGTCGCCGTCGGCCGGCCGCTGATCCAGCTCGGCATGGACTCCCTGATGGCCGTCGGAGTACGCAGCCGTATCGCACGCGCGACGGGCCTGAGTGTCCCGGTGCAGGTCATCCTCGGGGAGGAGGGCTGCCTGGGCATAGCGGGCCACCTGGTCGGGGAGCTGGTCGGCGCCGGCGAGGGCGAGGCCACCGCGGGGTCGTCCGGTCTCTGGCTGCGGACGCTGAAGCCGGCCGCCGAGCCGTACGCCCGCATCGTCTGCATCGCGGGTGGCGGCGGGACGACCGCCGGTCACGTTCCCCTGATCCGGCACCTTCCGGAGGGTGTGGAACTGCTCGCCGTGCAGATGCCCGGCCGCGAGAGCCGGATGGGGGAGGCCCCCGCGACCTCCATGCGCGAGGTGGTGGCGGCGATCACCGCCGAGCTGACGAGCCGTACGCCCGTACCGACCGTCGTCTACGGCCACAGCCAGGGGTCGTGGATGGCCTGGGAGCTGGCGCACTCGCTGTCGGCGCTGCCGGACGCGCCCCCGCTCACCCTGGTACCGGCCTGTGCCATGCCGCCGTACGGGGAGGTGCCGCCCGAGATGCGGCGGATGGAGGAGCTGGCGAAGTCGCTGGACGAGGTCACCGTCACCGAGCTGGCGGTCGCCCTCAAGGGCATCCTGCCGGACGACGTCCTGGCGAATGAGGAGCTTCTGACCACGTATTACTCCGCGCTCCACCACGACGCGACCCTGTCGATGAATCATCGGGACTCCCTGCTGCGTGCCGAGCGGGAGCCACTGCGCATCCCCGTCGTCGCCATCTCGGCCAAGGACGATCCTGTCCTTCCCGAGGAGACGGCGCGGGGCTGGCGGAACCTGACGCGCGGGGAGTTCGTGCACCGCGTCATCGACGGCAGCCACGCGGCTCCGATCGAGAACTGTGAAGCGATGGCTGCGGAGCTGGTGGCGGCAATACGGAAAGCCATGGGAGAGAAGAATGTCTGAGATCGTTCGTCCGGACGGTGCGCGGATCCACTACGAGGTGCACGGCGAGGGCTTCCCCGTGCTACTGCTGGCCCCGGGTGGGGTGAGCAGCGAGGCGCGGTCCTGGGAGGAGAACTTCTACCAGCCGGTCCGCGAGCTGTCGCAGCACTTCCAGGTCATCGTGATGGACCAGCGCCACGCCGGCCGCAGCTGCGCACCCGCCGTGCCGTTCTCGTACGAGCAGACGGCCGGGGATCAGCTCGCGGTGCTCGACGAGGTCGGGGCCGAGCAGGCCCACGTGGTGGCCGCCGGGTTCGGCTGCGCCCACGCCTGGCGGCTGGCGCACGACGCGCCGGGCCGGGTGCGCTCGGTGGTGGCCCAGGAGCCGGTCGGCCGCGGTGAGGGCAACGCGCTGGGAGACTTCCTCGGGCTCTTCGACGAGGCGATGCGGCTTCCGCGTGCGGCCGGCTTCGACGACCCGGAGACCGAGGGACTCGGGGCGGTCTTCGAGGCCGCGGCCAGGGACGGCGTCTTCGCCCGGAACCCGGAGGCGGGCCCGTTCGCCCAGCGGCTGCACGACGACGAGGACTTCCGGAAGGAACTCCTCACCTTCCGGCGCGAGAAGTACATCACCCTGCTGGTCCGATTCCGGGACGCGATGTTCCCGGACGGCCGGGCGTACTTCTCCGTCCCCGACTCGGCCCTCGGCGAGCTCACCGCTCCGCTGCTCGTGCTGGCGGGCACGTCCCTGCGCGCGCCCGAGGACGTCGCCGGGCGGATCGCCGCTCAGGCGTCCGCGGCGACCCTCGTGGAGCCGGGTTTCGACGCGCCGCAGCAGCGTGAGAGGACCGTGGCGTCGATCGTCGAGTTCCTGCTGAAGAACAACCCGAGCTGAAGAGCTGAGGAAAGGTAAGTGGCCATGCAATCGCTTGCAGCGATCGACATCACGAGCGAGCAGCTCTACGACGACAAGGGTTACCCGTGGGAGGAGTGGGACCGGCTGCGGGAGGAGTCTCCCGTCCACTGGTACCACCGCCCCGGATACGAGCCTTTCTGGGCGCTGACCAAGCACGAGGACATCTCCCTGGTCGCCCGCAGCACTGACGTGTTCTCCTGCCGCGAACGCACGGCGATCGAGACCCCCGACGAGATCGACCCGTGGGAGATGGAGCGCGAGCGCCGCGGCCAGGTCTACGGTCACGTGGCCGACTACCCCGCGGGGCTCGGCTTCATGGACGCGCCCCTGCACCGCCAGGTCCGACAGGCCATGTACCCGTGTTTCACGCCCAAGGCGATGGCGGCCATGGAGGAGCGCTTCTTCGAGCTCTCCACCTCCTACGTCGCCGACTTCGTCGAGCGCCTCGACACGGACGGCGCGGCCGACGTCGCGCACGACCTCGCCGCCCGGCTTCCGCTGGCCGCCATCTTCGAGCTGCTCGGAGTGCCGGGGGAGGACTGGGACCACCTCTTCCGCGTGCACCAGGACACCGCCTCCGCCTTCCACAAGGGCTACAAGCAGGAGGAGGGGGAGGACGCGCAGGCCCGCTTCATGCGAGCGATGATCGAGCTGGACCAGTACATGTCCGGTCTGGCCAAGAGGCGCATGGAGGAAGGCGGCAGCGGCGGCACCGACGTCCTCAGCCGGCTCGCCAGGGCCAACGTCCAGGGCAGCCCGCTGGCCTTCCACGACATGTCGTACCAGCTGTTCAACCTGGTCCAGGCGGGCAACGGCACCACGCGCAACGCCATCGCCGGCGGCATCAAGGTGCTGCTGGAGAACCCGGACCAGCTCCAGAAGCTGATCGACGACCCGACGCTGCTGGACGGGGCCGTCGACGAGATCCTCCGGTGGACCTCGGTCGCCGTGGTGATGGCACGCACGGCCATGCAGGACACGGAGATACGCGGTCAGCGCATCCGCAAGGGCGAGACCGTGGCCATGTTCTTCCCGGCGGCCAACCGCGACCCGGACGTCTTCCCCGATCCGTACCGCTTCGACATCACCCGCAGCCCCAACCGGCACATCGCGTTCGGCGGCAACGGGGAGCACCGCTGCATCGGTGCCGCCCTGGCGAGGACCGAACTGCGGGCCATGTTCCGTGCCCTGCTGCCCGTGCTGCCGACCCTGGAGCTGGCCGGCGAGTCGAAGATGCTGGTGCTGCGCCTGCTCATCTCCGAGTTCGTGCAGCTGCCGGTCCGCCGGAAGGAGGCGACGGAATGACGGCGGATCCCGGCCTGGACCTCGCGTCCCGGCCGGTTCCCACCACGCTCGAGGAGTTCGCCGCCTGCGACGAGTCCGACCTCGAGATCGTGGTGCCCTGGACGGGGCCCGGCATCGACCCGGAGACGGGCGCTCTGAAGGCGCCGCTGCCCGACACCTACGTCGTGGCCACGTCCGGAGGCTGGCCCAAGCCGAACGCGATCGAGGTCGCCACCGAGCTGAACCGGGTCCTCCTGGAGGAGCTGTGGGGCCGTCAGGGGCTGATCGCGGCCACGTTCGCCATTTCCCAGAAATGCTGGATGAGCTCGCGCGCCCTCGCCGTCTGGGAGGACGAGGAAGCCCTGATGGGGTTCCTCGGGTCCGAGGGGCACATGAACGCGGTGCGCAAGACGAAGGAAATGGCGTATGCCTGGGAAGGGACCCGCTGGGTGAGTCATTCGCCGACCCTTCCCACTTTCGACGACGTACGGGCAAGACTGGCCCAACAGAGGAGGAACAAGTGACTGTATCCGCGATGGCCCCGGCCACGGACGCCCTGGGCGCGCATCTGCTCCAGGAATTCGATCTCGCTTACGAGATGATTCTGGAGCTCATCGATGGTTTCGACGACGAGACTGCGCGCACGGCGCCGGAGGGGCACATGCCCGCACTCTGGTTCCTCGGCCACCTGATGTGCTCCAAG
Organism: Streptomyces sp. NPDC029014; assembly: GCF_055564695.1. Taxonomy (NCBI): domain Bacteria; kingdom Bacillati; phylum Actinomycetota; class Actinomycetes; order Kitasatosporales; family Streptomycetaceae; genus Streptomyces; species Streptomyces sp. NPDC029014. The sequence continues at coordinate 11,421 of NZ_JBVHVT010000079.1, read as the reverse complement.
GACTATGTGTCCGGGCTTTACCAGGAAGGCGGAGCTGCCCTCTCCCTCGAGTTCTACGACAAGTGGGCCGGCGACTGTGACAAGGTCGACTGGGAGGGTGCCCCCTCGCTGGACGAGATGGTCGGCCTCTACAAGCAGATCCACCAGCGGCTGCGTGAACTCGTCAGCACGCTGACGGCCGAGGATCTGCACCGTGAGTCCCCCGTGGAGATTCAAGCCGCGCTTGATGATTACTGGAAGACCCGTCTCGCCAAGCTCGGGTCCGCGCTCTCGCTGGTGCAGATGCACGACGCCTACCACGGCGGCCAACTGGGCAGTCTCCGAGGAGCGCTGGGGATGACGGTCCCCTTCTGAGGCAGTGCGGGCCGTTGACGGCGGCGCCGGGGCTGGGCCGCTGGTAAGGTCCCGGATTGCCGTCAACGGAATCCCCTATCGTCGCAAGGAGAAGGTGTTCGATGACATCTCACATCGCGTTCTTTAACTTTCCCGCTTTCGGGCATCTGAACCCGACGTTGGGAGTTGTGGCGGAACTCGTCAAGCGTGGTCACCGGGTCACCTGTACCACCACGGATCACTTCGCTCCGGCCATTGAGTCGCTCGGTGCGGAAGCGGTCCGATACGACTCCGTATTCGGCCAGTACTACACCAACCCCTTCACGGCGGAAGCGATTTCCGGAGAGGGGCTGCGGACCCTGGAGGATTCCCTTTCCCTGGTCGACCAGGTGGACGGGTTCTACCGGGAGAACCGCCCCGATGTGATTCTCCACGACTTCATGGCGTGGGGTGGGCGTTTCTACGGGGCGATGCAGGACATTCCGGTGATGCGGCTCTTCCCGTCGTACGGAATGAACGAGCACTTCTCCATCCAGGCCAAGTTCCCCATGGCCGAGCTCTCCGACCCCCTGGTCATGGAGATGATTGCCAAGCTCGAGGAGAAGCTCCCCGATCTCGGATTCCCCGGGAAGACGGCCATGGAATTCTTCATGGAGCCGGCCCGGAGCAGCGTCATCTTCCTGCCGCGTGACTTCCACTACGACGGGGACACGTTCGACGAGCGGTTCGTCTTCGCCGGGCCCTGCCTCGGCGACCGGTCCGGCTTCCAGGGCTCGTGGCAGCCCGCCTCGCAGGACCGTCCGGTCCTCCTCATCTCCCTCGGCACGGCCGCCACCGGCTGGCCGGAGTTCTTCAGGACCTGTGTGGAGGCGTTCACCGGCTCCCGCTGGGACGTCGTCATGGCCGTCGGCGACAACCTCGACCCGGCGGAACTGTCCCCGCTGCCCGACAACTTCGAGGTCCGACGCAGCGTCCCGCAGCTGGACGTGCTGCGCCACGCCGAGCTGTTCCTCACGCACGGCGGCATGAACAGCGTCATGGAGTCCCTCTACCACGGGGTGCCGATGGTGGTCAGCCCGCAGATGAGCGAGCAGCGCGCCAATGCCCTGCGCGTCGAGGAGCTGGGCTTCGGCCGGATGCTCACCCGCGACGACTTCAGCCTGGAGAGCCTGCGCAAGGCCGTCGACGAGGTGTCGGCGGACCGGGCGGTCGCCGACCGCACCCGGGCGATGGGCGAGCAGATGCGCAAGGTCGACGGTCCCGCCGTCGCCGCGGACGCCGTCGAGGCCTACCTGGCCGCGAGCAGCCGCTGAGTTCGAGCCACGTTCAAGCGGACGGGGCGATGATGCCGGTGTGGCACCGCGCGAGTTCCGTCCGCCGCTGTCGACTCGACCGGGCACACCCCCCGTCACGACACCGGCCACGTCATTCCCGCGCGGGATGGCGTGGCCGGTTCTGTCTGTCCGCCCTGTCGGACGCCGGAAGTCCGGACGCCGGAAGTCCGGGACGTGGGTACGTCGGCGGCTCGCCACACGAATCCGCCTCCGAACGAGGAAGACAGCGTGAAAAGACTGATAGGCACGACCCTGGCGGCAACTCTGCTCGCCGCCGTCCTCACGCCCGGGGCGCACGCCCACGGCGGCACGCGGGTGGACGGAAGCAGGCCCGACAAGGTGTCCTTCCCCGCCATCGGCTCGCTCTCACAGCCTGCGGGCAAGGGGAGCTTCCGATTCGGTGTCTCGAGCTCCGCGACGCAGATCGAGGATCAGAACACCCACAACGACTGGTACCTGTGGTCCAAGCCGGCCCCCGAGGGGCTCGGCAAGAGCCCGTTCGTCGGCGACGGGGTCGGCGGCTACACGCGGGCCGTCCAGGACACCAACCTGGTCGACGGCCTCAACGTGGACTCGTACCGGTTCAGCATCGAGTGGTCCAGGATCGAGCCGCAGCGCAACAAGATCGACGAAGAGGCGCTGGCGCACTACGACCAGCAGATCAACGCGCTCGTCGCCAAGGGCATCCGCCCGATGATCACGCTCCACCACTTCGCCAACCCCGTATGGGTCGACGACCCGCGGGACCCCGACTGCAAGAACGGTCCGAGCGACACCAACCTGTGCGGCCTGGACCACCCTGAGGGCGGAAAGCTGGTCGTCCAGGAGATGGCCGAGTTCGCCAAGCTCATCGCCGCACGCTACGGCGACCGGGTCGACGAGTGGGTGACCCTGAACGAGCCGATGGTCTACATGACCTTCTCCCACGCCTTCGGGGCCGGCCCGCCCGGAAAGGCCAACCTCAACCCGGCGAACCTCGCCAAGTTCACGACGGCGCAGCGCCGCTACATCGAGGCGCACGTGGCGATGTACCGGGCCATCAAGGCCGCCGACCGCGTCGACGCCGACGGTGACCGCGCGGCCTCCAGTGTCGGCCTGACCGTCGGCGCCCAGGAGTACGTCCCCATCCGCGACGGCAAGGTCAGCAAGGACCCCCGCGACATCGCGGCCCGCGACCGCTACCGCCAGTACACCGACTACGGGTTCGTCGACGCCCTGTGGCAGGGCACCTTCGACAGCAACCTCGACGGTGTCGTCGACGAGCGGCACCCCGAATGGACGGGCACGCTCGACTGGCTCGGGCCCCAGTCGTACGCCCGTATCGGCGTCTCCGCGCCGGGCGCGTCCGGCGGCGGCAACCCGGCCTACCCGGTGATCAACGTCGACCTGTGCACCACGGCGCCCTGCCTCCCCTACCGCGACCCGTCCTACTTCGTGCCCGCCATGGGATACGAGGCGTCCATGCAGGGGCTGGGCACCGTCCTGCGGGAGTACGGCAAGCGGTACCGCGGACTGCCGCTCGTGGTCACCGAGTCAGGCATCGCCACCGAGAACGGTGCCCGCCGGTCCCAGCACATCGTGCGCACGCTGGAGCAGATCGCCCAGGTACGCGCCGAGGGCGTCGACGTGCGCGGCTACTACCACTGGAGCCTGCTCGACAACTTCGAGTGGCTGAGCGGCTACGCGGCACGCTTCGGCCTCTACGAGGTGGACCGCACCACCATGAAGCGCATTCCCACGTCCTCCGTGCCGGTCTACAGCGGAATCGCCGGGTCGCGTTCCCTGTCGCCCCAGATCAGGCGTGAGTTCGGCGGTACAGGACCGCTCTCCCCGGAGACCGCGGGCAGCGCCGCCCGCTGACACCGGACGAACGCGCGGGAGCCGTCCCGTCCGGGACGGCCCCCCGCTGATTTCTCCCCCCGTGTGCCGGAAGTCCGGTCCGACGAGCAAGGAAGAGCAGATGAGCTTTGCCCAGCTGAACAGTGACGTCGCGGCCCCCCTGCCGGGCGCCGAGGACATCGCCGACTTCCTGCGCGACTCCGTCGCGACAGCTCTCGGCATCCGCCCGGAGTCCGTCGACGCCGGCCGGCCGCTGCGCGACCTCGGACTGGACTCCCTGAAGGTCATGTCGCTCGTCGCGGCCCTCTCCCAGCACCTCGAACGCCCCGTGCCCAGCTGGGTGGTGTGGCAGTACCCCACCATCGCCGGCCTCTCGGAGTACCTGGCCGGCGGCGACCCGGCCCCCGCCGTCGCCGAGCCCGGGCGCGGACGCGCACACGCCCACCCCGCCGCCGACGAGCCCGTCGCCATCGTCGGCCTCGGCTGCCGGCTGCCCGGCGGCATCGAGACCCCCGAGGCGCTGTGGGAGAGCCTGTGCGAGGGACTCGACGCCGTCCGCGAGGTCCCGTCGGACCGCTGGAACGCCCAGGAATGGCTCGACCCCGACCCCCGCGCACCGGGCAGGATGACCACCCGTTGGGGCGGCTTCCTCGACGACGTCGCCGGCTTCGACGCCGAACTGTTCCGGATCTCGCCCGCCGAGGCGAAGCACATGGACCCGCAGCAGCGCATGGCGCTCGAGGTCGCGTGGGCCGCGTTCGAGGACGCCCGGATCGTCCCCTCCGACCTGTCCGGCACCCGCACGGGCGTGTTCTTCGGCACCATGGCGCAGGAGTACCACCTGGCCACCGGCGCCGACGCCGAGGCCATCGGGACGCACTCCGCCGTGGGCTGGGACAACTCCATCATCCCGGCCCGTATCGCCTACACGCTGGGCCTGCAGGGCCCCGCCATGGCCGTCGCCACGGCCTGCAGCTCCTCGCTCACCGCCACCCACCTCGCCGTGCAGAGCCTGCGCCGCGGCGAGAGCGACCTCGCCCTCGCGGGCGGGGTCAACGTCATGCTGCACCCCCACACCACCGTCGCCATGACCAAGTTCGGCGGCATGAACCCCGACGGCCAGTGCCGGGCCTTCGACGCGGGCGCCAACGGATACGTACGCGGAGAAGGCTGCGGCGTCCTCGTCCTGCGCCGGCTCTCCGACGCCCTGGCCGCGGGCGACCGCGTCTACGCCGTGATCCGCGGCACGGCCGTCAACAACGACGGCGCCTCCAACGGACTGACCGCCCCCAACCCCCAGGCCCAGGTCGACGTGGTGCGCACCGCCTGGCGGGACGCGGGCGTCGAAACCAAGGACGTCTCCTATGTGGAGGCCCACGGCACCGGCACCCTCCTCGGCGACCCCATCGAGGCCGCGGCCCTCGGCACCGTGTTCGCCGAAGGCCGCGACGAACCGCTGCGCCTGGGCTCCGCCAAGAGCAACTTCGGTCACCTGGAGCCGGCGGCGGGCGTCACCGGCCTGCTCAAGACCGCCCTGGCCCTGTACCACGGCGAACTTCCCGCCAGCCTGCACTTCGAGGTACCCAACCCGCACATCGACTTCGAGGGCAACAAGCTCCAGGTCGTCGCCGAACGCCAGCCGTGGCCCGCCGCCCGCCGCCGTTACGCGGGTGTCAGCGGCTTCGGCTTCGGCGGCACCAACGCCCACGTCGCCCTCGAGGAGGCGCCCTACCGCCGGCGCCTCCTCGTCCCCGTCACCGCCGGGAGCGAGGAGGCACTGCACGACGCCGTCGCCGCGCTCGGCGCCCAGGACACGGCCCCGGCCCGCCCGCACACCGGCCAGGTCCCGGCCGGCGAAACGGGTGGCCACCGTGCCGTCGCCGCCCTGGCCGGCCCCGGACGGGCCCGGATCGTCAGCGGCCCGCACACCACCACCGAACGGCCGTCGCTCGCCTTCTTCTTCTCCGGACACGGCGCGCAGTGGATCGGCATGGGCCGCGACCTGCTCGCCGAGCCCGCCTTCCGCGCGGCCCTCGACGCGTGCGATCGCGCGGTGGGGCAGTTCACCGACTGGTCCGTGACGGACGAGCTCCTGGCCGACGCGAGCAGCTCGCGGCTCGACCGCACCGACGTCGTCCAGCCCGTCCTCTTCTCCGTCCAGGTCGCCCTCGCCCGCACCCTGACCGCCTGGGGCCTGGAGCCCGACGCCGTCTTCGGCCAGAGCATCGGAGAGGTGGCCGCCGCCGTCGTCGCGGGCGCCCTCCCGCTGGACGAAGGCGCCCGGCTCATCACCACCTGGTCGGCCCTGATCGCCGAACGCGCCGCGGGACGCGGCACCCTCCTCGTCTGCGACCTCACCCTCGAGGAGGCCGCCCGGCTCGCCGCCGACGAGCCCCGCGGCGTCTGCGTAGCCGGACACCTCGCACCGGACCAGGTCTGCCTGTCCGGGGCGACCGACGCCATCGCCGCCCTGGAGCGGGACCTGTCCGAGAACGGCCACCGCACCCTGCGCGTCAACATCGACTACGCCTCCCACAGCGCACAGCTGGAGGACCTCGCCCCCGAACTCGTCCGCCGGCTCGGCACCCTGGACACGCGCGCCGCGTCCGTCCCCTTCTGGTCGACGGTCGCCGACGACTTCGTCGACGGCACCGCGCTCGACGCCGACTACTGGGCGCGGAACATGTGCGCACCCATGCTGCTGGCCGAGGCGGCCGGCGCGCTCGCCCGGACCGGGCCGGCCGCCGTGCGCGGTCTGCGCGTCGTCGAGATCGCCCCGCACCCCGTCGCCCGGCACTCCCTTGAGCGGACGTTCGCCGCGATCGAGGCCACCGACGCGGTCGTCCTCGCCGCCTGCCGCCGTGACCGTCCCGCCCGCCGGACCCTGGAGGACGTGGCGGCCCGGCTGTGGTGCGAGGGCCACGACATCGACTGGACGGCCTTCCACGGCCACACCGGGCGGCCCGGGCCCAAGGCACCGGTCGTCCTGACCGTCTCGGGCAAGACCGAGGAGGCCCGCGCCGAGAACGCCGCCCGGCTCGCCGCCCACCTGGAGGGCAGGGGCGAGGCGGAGCTCCTCGACATCGCCTACAGCGCCGCCCGCCACCGCCCCCACCTGGAGCACCGGGCCGGCGCCGTCGCGGCCACCCCCGCGCGGGCCCGCGAAGCGCTGCGGGCCCTCGCCGACGGCCGGGCCCACCCCGACCTCGTCGAGGGCACGGCGGTCGACGGCGGCCTCGCCATGCTGTTCACCGGCCAGGGCAGTCAGCGGATCGCCATGGGCCGGGAGCTGTACGCGGCGTTCCCCGTGTTCCGTGAGGCGTTCGACGAGATCTGCGCGGCACTCGACCCGCACCTGCGGGTGCCGCTGGCGGCGGTCGTGTTCGCCCCCGAGGGGAGCGCGGACGCGGCGCTGGTGCACGAGACGGAATTCACCCAGCCGGGGTTGTTCGCGGTCGAGGTGGCCCTGTTCCGGCTGTGGCAGGCCTGGGGCGTGGTGCCCGACGCGGTGGCCGGTCACTCGATCGGCGAGCTGGCCGCCGCCCACGTGGCCGGCGTGCTGGACCTGCCGGACGCGGCGCGGCTGGTGGCGGCACGCGGGCGACTGATGCAGGCGTGTGAGCGCGGTGGGGCGATGGCGTCGGTGGAGGCATCGGAGTCCGAGGTGCTGGAGGTCCTGGCCGGTGTGGGGGGCCGGGTGTCGGTGGCGGGCCTGAACGGTCCGGCGCAGACCGTGGTCAGCGGCGACACCGAAGCGGTCCTGCGGGTCGTCGACCACTTCGCAAGTGTGGGGCGGCGTACGCGGCGCCTGGAGGTGTCGCACGCGTTCCACTCGCCGCACATGGACGCGATGCTCGCGCGGTACGAGGAGGTCGCGGCGGACTGCGCGTTCGCGGCCCCGGGCATTCCGCTGGTGTCGACGGTGACGGGTGACTGGGTCACCGAGGAGGTGACCGATCCGGCGTACTGGGTGCGTCAGGTGCGCGACGCCGTCCGTTTCCTCGACGCGATGCGGACCCTCGAACAGGCCGGGTACGCCCGGTTCCTGGAGTGCGGCCCCGCCGCGGTGCTGTCCGCGATGGGTGCCGGGTGCGTCGAGGGAGACGCGGTCTTCACCGCCTCGCAGAGAGCGGGTGACGCCGACGAGGTCCACACCCTCGTCCACGCCCTCGCCGCCGTGCACGTGGCGGGCCGGGACATCGCCTGGGACCGCGTCCTGGCCGACGGAGTCCCCGTCGACCTGCCCACCTACGCCTTCCAGCGCCGCCCCTACTGGATCGAGCCCGGGCCGAAGAAGAGCGCTGGTCACGAGCGTTCACCGGCCGAGGAAGCCCTGTGGCGGGCCGTCGCCGACGGGGAGAGCGAGCGCGTGTCCGAACTCCTCGGAGCCGGCGACACCACCGCCGTCGCCACGCTCCTGCCCTACCTCGCCACCTGGCGCGAGCGGCAGGACCGGGCCGGCGAGATCGCCGAGTGGAGCTACGAGGAGACCTGGCAGCCCTCCGCGGTGGCGCGGACCGCGCCACGACCGGACGGCCACTGGCTGCTCGTCGCCCCGGCCGCCGCGCACCCCCTCACCGCGCAGCTCGCCGAGGCACTGGGCGGCGCGGGCGCCTCCGCGCACATCCTGACCACCGACACCGACAGCTGCACCGGCGCCGACGGCGGACGCACCGCGTACGCCGAACAGATCGGCGAGCTGACCGCGGCGCTCGGCGACCGGACCCTGCGCGGCGTCATCGCCCTCACGGCCGTCGACATCACGCCCCACCCCGACCACCCCGCCGTGACCACCGGGGCCGTTCGCAGCCTCACGCTCGTACAGGCCCTGAAGGACGCCTCGGTACGGGCCCCGCTGTGGTTCGTCACCCAGGGCGCGGTCCGCGCCCACGACACGGACGGCGCCCCCGCACCGGAGCAGGCCCTCGTCTGGGGCCTCGGCCACGTCGTCGCCCTCGAACACGCCAACTGCTGGGGCGGGCTCCTCGACCTGCCCGCGGCGCTCGACGCGACCACGACCCGGCAACTCCTGGCCACCCTCGCCACCCACGGCACCCCGGACGCCGAGGAGCACGTGGCGCTGCGCCCCGCCGGGCGCCTCGCCCGCCGGCTCCGCCGTACGACCCTCACCCCCGCCGCACGGCCCTGGACTCCGCGCGGCACTGTTCTGGTCACCGGAGGCAGCGGCGCCCTCGCCGCCCACCTCGCCCGCCGCCTCGCCGAACGCGGCGCCGAGCACCTGGTGCTGGTGTCCCGGCGCGGACCCGAGGCCGAGGGGGCAGCCGAACTCGCCGCCGAACTGCGCGCCGCGGGCGCCCGCGTCACCCTCGCCGCCTGCGACGTCACCGACCCGCACGGCCTCGGCGAGCTCCTCACCGCACTCGACCGGGACGAGGCGCCGCTGCGCGCCGTCTTCCACACCGCGGGCGTCCTCGACGACCGGCTGCTCGACCGCCAGGACGCCGCGTCCCTCGCGGCCGCCGCCGCGCCGAAGCTGGCCGCCGCCCGGCATCTGCACGAGCTCACCCTCGACCGCGACCTCGACGCCTTCGTCCTGTACGCCTCCGTCGTCGGCGTCCTCGGCAACGTCGGCCAGGCCAACTACGCCATGGCCAACGCCGCCCTCGACGCGCTCGCCGCACAGCGCAGGGCCCTGGGGCTGCCCGCCGTCTCCATCGGCTGGGGTCCCTGGGCCGACGGCGGCATGACCCACGGCGCCGCCGAGGCCCAGCTGCGCCGCGGCGGCCTCGAACCGATGCCCGCCGACCGGGCTCTGGACGCCCTCGACGCGGCCCTCGCCCACGGCGGTACGACCGTCGTCGCCAGGACCGACTGGGCGAAGGTGACCGCCGCGTACGCCGAGAACGGCGACCGCCCCTTCCTCCGCGACATCCCCGAGGCCCGCGCCGCCGCCGACGCCCCGGCCGAGCAGGGCGACCCGCTGCGCACCACCCTGCTCGCTCTCCCCGAGAGCGCCCGCGAGGACCACCTGCGCGGCCTGCTCGCGACGGAGGCCGCAGCGGTCCTCGGCGTGGCGAACCCCGCGTCGCTCGACCCCGAACGCGGCTTCAAGGACCTCGGGTTCGACTCGATGATGGCCGTCGACCTCAGCACCCGCGTCCAGAAGCGCACCGGGGTCATCACGCCCAAGACCCTCATCTTCGACCAGCCGAACCTGACGTCCGCCGCTCGGTGGCTGCTCGGCGAACTCGCCCCCGCACTCACGGACACCACCGACACCGTCGCCGCCCACCGCAGCGAAGAGCCGCTCGCCGTCGTCGGCGTCGGGCTGCGCATGCCGGGCGACGCCCACGACCTGGACAGCCTCTGGGACGTCCTCGCCGAGGGCCGCGACACGGTGAGCGAGGTCCCGGCCGACCGCTTCGACATCGACGCCTTCCACGACGCCGACCCGGACGCCGAGGGCAAGACCTACGCCCGCCGCGCCTCCTTCCTCGGCGACGTGGCCCACTTCGACGCCTCGTTCTTCGGGATCAGCCCGCGTGAGGCCGAGCCGATGGACCCGCAGCACCGACTGCTCCTCGAAGCGGCCTGGACCTCGCTGGAGAACGCCGGCATCCGCCCGCGCGAGCTGCGCGACTCCCGCACCGGTGTCTTCGTGGGCGCCGGCGTGGGCGAGTACGGCAAGTACCGCCAGGGCGGGGCCCCCGACACCTACACGCTGACCGGCACCCTGCCCAGTTTCAACGCCGGCCGCCTCTCCTACCACCTCGGGCTCCAGGGCCCGGCGCTGTCCATCGACACGGCGTGCTCGTCGTCGCTGGTGGCGCTGCACCTGGCCTGCGAGGCGCTGCGCAACGACGAGTGCGAACTGGCGCTCGCGGGCGGTGTGCAGGTCCTCGCCGACCCGGGCTCGTTCATCGCGCTCAGCCGGTCGCACGCGCTCTCCCCGGACGGCCGCAGCAAGGCGTTCTCGGCCGACGCGGACGGATACGGGCGCGGTGAGGGCGTCGGCGTCATCGCCGTCATGCGGCTCTCCGACGCGGTCGCGCAGGACCGCGCGGTCCTGGGCGTCATCCGTGCCACCGCCGTCAACCACGACGGCGCCAGCAGCGGCATCACCGCCCCCAACGGCTCCTCCCAGCAGAAGGTCATCCGCGCGGCCCTCCGCTCGGCCGGCCTGTCCGCCGGGGACGTCGACTACGTCGAGTGCCACGGCACGGGTACGTCGCTGGGCGACCCGATCGAGGTGCAGGCGCTGGCCGCCGTGTACGGGGAGGGCCGCGAGCCGGGGCGGGAACTTGGCCTCGGTACTGCCAAGTCCGTCATCGGTCACCTGGAGTCGGCGGCGGGCATCGCCGGAGTGTGCAAGATGCTGGCCGCCTTCAAGAACGACGCGCTGCCCGGCACGCGGTACAGCACGCCGCGCAACCCGAACATCGCGTGGGACGACCTTCCGGTACACGTGGTCGACGAGCTCACCACGTGGGAGCGGGACGCGGCACGCCCGCGTCGGGCCGGCGTGTCCTCCTTCGGCCTCAGCGGCACCAACGCCCACGTCATCATCGAGGAACCGCCGGTCACCGAGCCGGCCCCGGTACCTGACGTGAACGGTCCGCTGCCGGTGGTGGTGTCGGGCCGTGACGAGGCGGCGTTGCGGGAGCAGGCGGGACGCTGGGCGTCCTGGCTGTCGGGCCGTGACGACGTAGCCCTGGCGGATGTGGCGGTGACGGCGGCCCGGCACCGTACGCACTTCGAGGCGCGGGCCAGTGTGGTGGCGGCCGACCCGGCCGGGCTGGTCGAGGCGTTGGAGGCGCTGGCCGACGGCACCTCGCACGAGGCGGTGGTGACCGGCCGTGCCGAGCGGCGTGGGAAGGTCGTGTTCGTCTACCCCGGTCAGGGCTCGCAGTGGGTGGGCATGGGCCGGGCGCTGCTCGCGGAGAACGCTGTCTTC
>NZ_JBVHVT010000078.1:0-43848 GCF_055564695.1 Streptomyces sp. NPDC029014 | reverse complement strand
ACATTTCCCCTGGGGGTGTTTCCTCGTGGTTGCTTTGGTGGTTTTCCTGGGGGGGGCCCGGAAGGGCCGCCCCCTCCCCCCCCCCCGGGTGGGGGGGGGGGGGGGGGGGGGGGGGCGCCCGACCCCCCCCCCCCGCCCCCGACGCCGCCCCGCTGCCCCCCTCTCGCCTCCGGGCGGGAGGGGTGCTTTCGCGTGTTCCTCAGTCGAGTTCGGCAAGCATGTCCACCAGCGCCCGGCCTTCCGGGGCGCCCTGCCGGAGCAGCAGGCCGCCCACCTTGTGCAGCTCGCCCCACGCGTGGGGCCGACCGACCTCGGAGGCATCGGTGAGGATGCCGGTCGCAGTCGCCAGGGCCGCTTCTGGTTCCCCGGCGCCCGCGTATGCGTGGGCGAGGCACGCCCCGTACCAGGCGCGGTCACGGCGGAACCCGGCGGCGAACCCGGCCAGGCCGTCCGTCAGATTCCTGATCGCGTTCGGCCAGTCCCGCAGGTGAAGGTCGGCCATGCCGCGCTGTGCCGCGAACCAGGGCTCGTCGTAGAAGTACAGCCAGGGCGGAACGTCGACGGCGTTGGCGATGATCAGCTGCGCCTCGTCGAGGCGACGGTACGCCGAGTCCCTGTCTCCGTCGAGGGCATGGCCCCGGCCGACCATCTGTACGGCCATGGCTCGGGTTCCGTCGCTCGCCCCCTCCGTCGAGGCCGCGGCCTCCCCCAGGCGGACGGCGCGCCGGGCGCGGCCCTGGGACCAGGCGAGGTGGGCTTTCATGCTCATGGTGGTGGCGGCCATGTCGCCGTACCCGGATTCGAGGGCCCAGTCGTAGGAGCGGTCGAACCAGGCGAGCGCCGACGCCGCGTTGTCCTGGTCCTGGGCCATCCACGCGAGGAACTGCGCGTACTCGGCCATCACCTTCACGAGCCTGTCGGCGAGCGGGCCGCGCGCCTGCTCGTAGAGGCCGGCCACAGCTTCGAACTGCTTGGTCACCACCGCGTTCATGACCCGCGAGCCGAGGGTGTCCTCGGCCCGGCGGTGCTCCGCCAACAGGCGTTCCATCGCGGCGAGCGAGGCTGCATCCAGCCGCATCCCGGACGCGGTGACCCGCTCCAGGCGCTCGGTCTCCGGATCGGCCACCAGGCCGCCCGGCAGGGCCAGCGAGGGCAACGGCACCTCGGCGCCCGTTCCACCGAGGAGTTCGGCCGGGATACGGAGGCCATCGACGATGCGCTGCCGGACCTCGACGGAGGTCACCGCGCGCCGCCTGTTCTCGATCGCGGAGATGTCCGGCTGTGCCAGGCCGACGAGGGCACCGAGCTTGCTCTGGCTACTGCGGGTCGCTTTCCGCCACCTCTTCAGCAGCGTCGGCCAGTCCTCCGCTGCTGCGGCTGCGCGTAGGTCGGGGTGCACCCATACGTCCAACTCCGGCTCCATCCTCGGAATATAGGACGGCCCTATAGGGCCGGGAAGTGGATCGGGTCGGCAGTCAGCCGACAGGGTGGTTTCACAGCAGGGGCGCACGCCGGTGCCAAGGGCACGTTCGCCAGTCCTGCTCCATCACCCGCTGACGACGGTAGGGAGCACCGGCATGAGCATGCCGCAGGATCACGTGGACGCGGCCGTCCTGGTCGCCCGGGCGCTCGCCCCGTACGGGGAACGCCCCGGCCCGCAAGGCGTCGCGGCGCTCACCGACGACCTGATCGCCTGCGGGCAGGAGCTCCACGCCGCCCTCTGCGGGACACCCTCGACGCAGCGCCCCGCGGGGGCGTTCGAGGCCCTCGCCGAATGGGAGTACTTCGCGGCGGTCGGCCCGCTGGGGTCCGGCCCCCACGCGAACTGGAACCACGCCCGCGGCCTCGCCAGGATCATCCGGCAGCTCGTGCGCGCACTGGAGCACGCGGCCGAGGCGAGCGCGTCGTGACCAGGCCGCACCCCTCGCTCGCGGCCGGGGCCACTCCCGTACCGGGTGCGAGGGGCGCCGATCGCGTCGGCGATGGGACTGGACCGGTGTGCGACCTGCTCCGGGTCGGACCGCTCGCCTGACTATGCCGCGTGGCCGCCGTCCACCGAGAACTCGGCGCCGGTCACGTACGCGGCCTGTTCGCCCGCCAGGAACGCGACCATCGCCGCGACCTCCTCGGGCCGGCCGAACCGCCCGACCGCCGTCAGGTCGGCCTGCGCCTTCGCCATCGGGCCGTCGGCCGGGTTCATGTCGGTGTCCACCGGCCCGGGCTCCACGAGGTTCGCCGTGATGCCGCGCCCGCCGAGCTCGCGGGCCAGCGCCTTGGTCAGGCCGGACAGCGCGGACTTGCTCATCGTGTACAGGGTGCCGCCCGGGCCCGGGACCCGGCGGGCCATGCAGCTGCCGATGGTGATGATCCGGCCGCCCTCGCCCATGCGGTCGGCCGCGGCCTGCGCCGCCAGGAAGGCGCCGCGCACGTTGACCGCGAGCACCCGGTCCACGTCGGCCAGGGTCAGCTCGCCGAGCGGGCCGAGCACCCCGATGCCCGCGTTGTTGACCAGGACGTCGAGCCGGCCGAGGGTGTCGGCGGCCCACTCGACGGCGCCCGCCGCCTCGCCCGGGTCCCCGACGTCGGCGCGTACGGCGTACCCCCGGCGCCCCAGCGCCTCGATCCGCCGCACCACCTCGGCCGCGGCCCGCTCGTTCCCGGCGTAGGTGACGGCGACGTCCGCGCCCTCCTCGGCCAGCCGCAGCGCGACCGCCGCACCGATGCCCCGGCTGCCGCCCGTGACCACCGCAGTCCTGCCGTTCATGACCCCTCCTCGTTGTTGGTTACTTGTTCAACGAGTTCTATGGAACCGGGGCGGGGAGGCCGGGTGCTGGCGGGAATCCGACCTCGCGTTCGGCGGGGCCGGGGAGGCGTCAGGAGGCCCGCCAGACCGTCATGTCGGCGGTGACGAAGCCGGGTACCCGCGGCACCGCCGCAGTCGACTTCACCTGGACCACCAGCAGCGCGATGTCCCCCGAGGGGTGCTTGACGCAGATCTCGCTGCCGGCCGCCACCGCGGCCAGCGACAGGCGGCGCTGCTCGGCGTCGCCGAAGTCGGCGCGGGCGAGGAGGTCGCGGCAGCCCTCGAAGGTGACGCCCGGCTTGGCGAAGGCGAGGTTCATCACGCTGGTGTCGCTCACCAGGGAGCAGTCGCCCTCGTACTTGCCCCCGTCGCAGGTGAAGCGGATGTCGCCCTTGGTGTTCTCCTGCCGCGTCGGCTCCTTGACGTTCACCGACGTCTTGTCGTCCAGCCACTGCTGCACGTACGCGGTCGGCTTCGGCGTTCCCTGCGTTCCCAGCGTGCCCGTCTGGCCCCGCGAGGCTCCCGACGTTCCGCCGGCGGCGGTGCTGCCGGTGCTGCTGTTGCCGCCGGCCCTGCCGGGGCCGGCGGTCGTCCCGGGGGCGCCGGACGCCGAGCCGCCCGGCCCGGATCCGCCCGAACCCGTCGCGCGCGGATTTCCGCCGTCCGATGCCGCCTCGGCCGAGGACCGGCCGCGGTAGGCGTCGAGGGCGTCCGAGACCGTCCAGGCCCCCGCGCCCAGGGCCACCGCGCCGACCACGGCCCCGGCCGCGACCAGCGCCCTGCGCCGGCGGCGGGCCTTCTCCTCCTCCGGCCCGCCCGGTGTCGCCGTGACCTCCGGCGGCGCCCAGGGCGACCCCGCCCGCGTACGGACCGGGGTGGGGTCCGGCACCGGAGCCGGGACCTCCACCTCCGGGCCCATGACCTCCCGCCACACGGCCGGGCCGCCGCCCCCGTCGACGTCCACAGCGGCGTCGGCGTCGGCGCCCAGCCGCTTGCGGCACCAGTCCACGATCTCCGCCGGGGTGGCCCGGTCCGCCGGATCGGCGGCCAGGCACCGGGTGAGCAGCGGGCGCAGAGCCTCCGGCACCTCCTCCAGGTCGGGCGCCTCGTGCACGATCCGGTACAGCACGCTCACCGAGGGCCCGTCCCCGAACAGCGGCCGCCCGAGAGCCGCGAACGCGGCCGTCTGCCCCAGCGCGAACACGTCGGTGGCCGCCGTCACCTCGTCCCCGGACGCCTGCTCGGGGGCCATGTAGGTCGGCGTGCCGATGGCCGCGCCGGTGGTCGTGTGCCGGGTGATGCCCGAGGCCAGCGAGATGCCGAAGTCGATGACGCGGGGGCCGTCGGCGGCCAGCAGCACGTTCGACGGCTTCATGTCGCGGTGCACGATCCCCGCGTCGTGGATGGCCTGGAGCGCCTCGGCCACCCCCGCGACCAGCCACAGCACGGCCGGCACCGGCAGCGGCCCGCGCCGCGCCACGGCCTCGGCCAGCGAGGGCCCGGGCACGTACAGCGTGGCCAGCCAGGGCGGGGTGCCGTCCGCGTCGGCGTCGATCAGCTCCGCGGTGTACGCGCCCCGCACCCGGCGGGCCGCCTCCACCTCCTGGCGGAACCGCCGGACGAAGGCGGTGTCCCCGGCCAGCTCCGGCCGCACCACCTTGAGCGCCACCGGGCGGCCGCCCTGGGTGTGCGACAGGTAGACCCGGCCCATGCCCCCCGCCCCGAGCCGGGCCGCGAGCCGGTAGCCCGCCACCACCTGCGGATCGTCGCCTTGGAGCGGCTGGAACACCTCGGCCGCGCTCGTCATGGGTCTTCTCCCCCTGCTGTCCGCGATCAACAGATGAGTTGATCAACCTGAGAGCTTAAGCGGCGGGCGGCGGCGGCAATCGGACGGGAGTCCGTGCGCGCCGCGGCGACGAGTTCGGGGCGGAGCGGGAGTCTGAACCGGTGCAGCGGCAGCAGCCGCAACCACCGTGATCCAGGAGCGCAGAGCCATGGGCAAGCTGACCCTCACCACCTTCCTCACCCTCGACGGCGTGATGCAGGCACCCGGCGGGCCGGACGAGGACCGCCGGGGCGGCTTCGCCTGCGGCGGCTGGGTGGTGCCGTTCTTCGACGACGCCGCGGGCGGGTTCGTCGACGAGAACTTCGACCGGGCCGGCGCGTTCCTGCTCGGGCGCCGGACGTACGAGATCTTCGCCTCGTACTGGCCGCAGAGGACCGACCCGACGGACCCGATCGCGAGCCGGCTGAACAGCCTGCCGAAGTACGTGGCCTCGACCACCCTCAAGGACCCCCAGTGGGCCGGGACCACCGTCATCGACGGGGAGGAACTGCAGAGCGAGATCATGCGGGTCAAGGACGCCCTGGCGGAGGACCGGGAGCTCCAGGTGCACGGCAGCGGGCTGCTCGCGCAGTGGCTGCTGGCGCGGGACCTGGTGGAGGAGATGCACCTGATGGTGTTCCCCGTCTTCCTGGGCGGCGGACAGCGGCTGTTCCCGACCGGCGGGCTGCCGACGGCCTGCGAGCTGGTCGCCTCGCGCACGACGCCGAACGGGATCGCCATCCACACCTACCGGCCGACGGGGCGCGCCGCCTTCGGCACCTTCGACTGACGCGGACGGACACGGACGGACGGGTGTCGGTGCGGTCGGTGCGGGTCGGCAGGCGGACGGCCGGTCCCGCCGCCCCGCACCGCCCCGGTTCGCACCGCACCGATCCGCCCCCGCCCCGCAAAGCGATCGACCGGCGCGATCGGGCTCCGGTACGGTGGGGCCGCCCCGTGCGAGCCACCGAAGTCTCCACCCGCCCCCAGCCGTTGGAGACGACCGCCGGTGACCGCTTCCCCCCTCCTCGACCGCCCCGCCGCCGCTGCCGCCCCCGCTGGGCGCGCCGCCCGCCTCGCCCGCCTCGCGGACCTGCCCGTGCTGGCCGTCGCCGTGGTGTGGGGCGGGAGCTATCTCGCCGCCAAGGGGATCACCGCCGCCGACACCGTGATCGCCGTGCTCGTCCTGCGGTTCGCGCTCGTCCTTCCCGTGCTCCTCGTCGCCGGGTGGCGTCGGCTGCGCGCCCTCACCGGCCGCCAGCTGCGCGGCGCGGGCCTGCTGGGCCTCGTCCTCGGCGGGATCTTCGTCCTGGAGACGTACGGCGTCGTCCACACCTCGGCCACCAACGCCGGCCTGATCATCAGCCTCACCATGATCTTCACCCCGCTCGCCGAGGCCGCCCTCCGGCGCCGCGCCCCCTCCGGGGCGTTCCTCGCCGCCGCGGGCCTCTCCGTCGCCGGGGTGGTGCTGCTGACGCAGGGCGCCGGGTTCACCGCGCCCGGCACCGGCGACCTGCTGATCCTCGGCGCGGCCCTCGCCCGTACCGTGAACGTCCTGCTCACGGCCCGGATGCCGGCGGTGCGGGACGCCGACTCGCTGTCCCTGACCACCGTTCAGCTCGGCGCCGCCGTCCTGGTCTTCGCCGCCCTGGCCGCCCTGCCCGGCACCGGCGCGACCCCCTGGGCGGCGGCCGCCGCCTTCGGCCCCGCCGACTGGGCCGGACTCGCCTTCCTCTCCCTCTGCTGCACCCTGTTCGCGTTCTTCGTGCAGATGTGGGCCGTACGCCGCACCTCGCCGTCCCGCGTGAGCCTGCTCCTGGGCACCGAACCGCTGTGGGCGGCCGCCGCCGGCATCGCGCTCGGCGGCGAGCACCTCGGCCCGGCCGGTCTCGCCGGCGCCGCCCTGGTCCTGGCCGGCACCGCCTGGGGCCGCCGCGCCGCCGACCCCGCAGCCTCCCGAAAGGCCGCGGCCGGCCCCGCGGAGTGACCGGAAAGCGCCGGGTCATTGGATCAACTGCCGCCGTAGGGTGGCCACATGCCTCAACCGGACATCAGCGGGAACTCCCCGGACTTCCAGGCCGACCCGTACTCCTTCTACGCCGGGCTGCGGGCCGCCGGCCCCGTCCACCCGGTCGGGGTCTCGGCGCCCGAGTACGAGCCCGGCTGGATCGTCGTCGGCCACGAGGAGGCCCGGCAGGCCCTGAACCACCCGGACCTGTCGAAGGACTGGAGCAGCAGCCTGCCGGACGTCGCGCGCACCGCGGCCAACCTGAACATGCTGGAGTCCGACCCGCCCCGGCACACCCGGCTGCGCCGCCTGGTCGCCCGGGAGTTCACCGCCCGCCGCGTCGAGGCGCTGCGCCCCCGCGTCCAGCGGGTCACCGACGAACTGATCGACGCGATGGCCGCCCGCCCGCAGCGCACCGCCGACCTCGTCGAGGCCGTCGCCTTCCCGCTGCCCATGACGGTGATCTGCGAGCTGCTCGGCGTTCCCGACCTGGACCGGGCCCGGTTCTCCTACTGGTCCAAGGAGGTCGTCGCCCCCTCGGGCGGCACCCCGGACACCCGGGCCCACCGGGAGCTCAGCCTGTACCTCGGGGAACTCGTCGCCAGCAAGTCCAAGGAGCCCGGCAAGGAGCCCGGCGAGGACCTGCTCAGCGCCCTGATCCGGACCCGGGACGAGGACGGCGACTCGCTCTCCCCGGACGAGCTGATCGGCATGGCCTTCCTGCTGCTGGTCGCCGGCCACGAGACCACCGTCCACCTCGTCGCCAACGGCATCCGGGCCCTGCTCGCCCACCCCGACCAGCTCGCCGACCTGCGCGCCGACTACGAGGGCCTGCTCGACGGGGCGGTCGAGGAGATGCTCCGCTACGACGGCCCGGTGCAGAACGCCACCTTCCGCTACGCCCGCCGGGACGTGGAGATCGGCGGCACCACCGTCCCCGCCGGGGCCACCGTCCTCGTCTCGCTGGCCGCCGCCGACCGCGACCCGGACCGCTTCCCCGACCCCGACGCCTTTGACATCCGGCGGGCCCCGCAAGGCCACCTCGCCTTCGGCCACGGCCTGCACTTCTGCCTCGGCGCCCCGCTGGCCCGGATGGAGGGCCGCATCGCGATCCGCGGCCTGCTGGAACGCTTCCCCGACCTGGCCGAGGACCCGGACGCGGGGCCGCCGTCCTGGATCGGCGGCAGCCTGATGCGGGGCGTCACCCGGCTGCCGGTGCGCTGGTAGCCGCGCCCCATGCCCGCACCCGTACGGCCGTCGCGGCTCAGGCCGTCGCGGCTCAGGCCGTCCTGGCTCGGCCCGTCGCGGCTCCGGCCGTCGCAGGCCCGGCCGTCCTGGCTCGGCCCGTCGCGGCTCCGGCCGTCGCAGGCCCGGCCGTCACGGCTCCGGCCGTCGCAGGCCCGACCCTCACAGGTCCGGCAGCTCCGCCAGGGCCACCCGGCGCCGCTCCCGCCGCGACAGCTCGCAGGCCTCCGCCACCCGCAGCGCGGCCAGCGCCTCCCGGCCGTCGCAGGGGTTGGGGCCCTCGCCGCGCACCAGCCGGACGAAGGCCGCGAGCTCCGCCTCGTACGCGGGGCCGAACCGCTCCAGGAACCCGGTCCACGGCTTGGGGGCCGGGGGCGGGCCGTGCGGTTCCGTCGAGGCGATCGGCGTACGGTCGTCCAGCCCCGCGGAGACCTGGTCGAGCTCCCCGGCCAGCTCCATCCGCACGTCGTACCCGGCCCCGTTGAGGCGCGTGCCCGTGCACGTCACCAGGGTCGAGTCGTCCAGCGTCAGCACGGCCGCCGCGGTGTCCACGTCACCGACCTCGCGGAACCGCGCCGGGCCGGCGTCCGAGCCGGTCGCGTACACGTCCGCCACCTCCCGCCCGGTCACCCAGCGGATCATGTCGAAGTCGTGCACCAGGCAGTCCCGGTACAGGCCGCCGGAGCCGGCCAGGTACGCGGCGGGCGGCGGCGAGGGATCGGCGGTCATGGTCCGTACGGTGTGCAGCCGGCCCAGTGCCCCGGAGCGCACCAGCTCCCGCGCCGTGCGGTAGCCCGCGTCGAAGCGGCGCATGAAGCCCAACTGGAGCACCCCGCCCCCGGCGGCCACCTCGCGGAGCACTGCCAGGGTCCGGTGCAGGTCGGTGGCCAGCGGCTTCTCGCAGAAGACGGGCAGCCCGCCGCGGACGGCACGCAGCACCAGCTCGGCGTGCCCGTCGGTGGAGCAGGCCACGACGACGGCGTCCACGCCCCAGGTGAAGACGTGGTCCACGGAGGGCGCGGCCGTGGCTCCCAGCCGGTCGGCGAGCCGTGCGGCCCGCGCGGGATCGGCGTCGGCGAGCAGCAGCGAGCCGGCGTCCGGATGGCGGGCCAGTGCGGCCGCGTGGAAGGAGCCGATCCGGCCCGTTCCGATCAGCCCGATGCGCATGCACTCAACCTGGCCCGCCGGGCGGAGGCTGTCAATCCGCATGACGGTGGCGGGCGGGCGCGGGGCGTCGGGAAGCCCCCGATGACCTCACATGCGCCACTGTGGCGGATACTGGGCGGCTGAAACCGGAATGACCGCTTTGCTATCGGCGGACGCAGAAGAGCGGCGCGCAGCACGACGCCGCGCGGAAGAGCGCGGCACGAGGGAAGGGCACGCAGACGTGGCCAGGACAGGGACAGGGGTACGCGTCGTGGGCGCCGTGCTCGCGGCGGTGCTGGGGGCCTCCCTCGCGGGCTGCAGCAGCACGGGCGGCAAACGCGCCGAGGAGCGGGCGAAGGCCGCCGAGGCGGGCCGGCCCGCCGTGTCCACCCCCCGCTGGACCTTCGCGATGATCACCCACGCGGGCGACGGGGACACCTTCTGGGACATCGTCCAGAAGGGCGCCAAGGAGGCCGCCGCCAAGGACAACATCAACTTCGTCTACGCCCACGACGACCAGGCGCAGCAGCAGGCCCAGTTCGTGCAGAACGCCATCGACCAGAAGGCCGACGGCATCATCGTGAGCCTCGCCAAGCCCGAGGCCCTCAAGGACGTGATCGGCAAGGCCGTCAAGGCAGGCATCCCGGTGATCACCGTCAACTCCGGCTCCGCGCAGTCGGCGGAGTACGGCGCCCTCACCCACATCGGCCAGGACGAGCAGGTCGCGGGCGAGGCCGTCGGCACCGAGCTGACCAAGCGGGGCCGCACCAAGGCCGTCTGCGTCCTGCACGAGCAGGGCAACGTCGGCCACGAGCAGCGCTGCGCCGGAGCGAAGAAGACCTTCGGCGGCACCATGGAGAACCTGTACGTCGAGGGCACCAACATGCCCTCCGTCCAGGCCGCCGTCCAGGCCAAGCTCCAGGCCGACCCGTCCGTCGACGCGATCCTCACCCTCGGCGCCCCCTTCGCGCCGACCGCCGTCAAGGCCAAGGAGGCCGCGGGCAGCAAGGCCGAGGTGGACACCTTCGACCTGAACGAGTCCGTCGCCCGCGACCTGAAGTCCGGGGCCCTCGGCTTCGCCGTCGACCAGCAGCCCTACCTCCAGGGCTACGAGGCCGTCGACCTGCTGTGGCTGTACCGCTACAACGCCGACGTGCTCGGCGGCGGCCGCCCGGTCCTCACCGGACCGCAGATCGTGACCGGCGCCGAGGCCGCCAAGCTGGAGGAGTACATCAAGCGGGGCAGCCGATGACCGCGCTCGCCCCCACCCCGGCCCCCGGCCCGGCGCCGGCCCCGGGCGGCTCCGGCGACGAGCGGCTCGCCCCCACCTCCCTGCTGCGCCGCCTGCTCGGCCGCCCCGAGCTGGGCGCGGTCGTCGGCGCCGCTGCCGTCTTCGTCTTCTTCTCGTTCGCCGCCCCCAGCTTCCTGCAGGCCTCCAGCCTCAGCACGGTCCTGTACGCGGCCTCCACCATCGGGATCATGGCGGTCCCGGTGGCGCTGCTGATGATCGGTGGCGAGTTCGACCTCTCCGCCGGCGTCATGGTCACCACCGCGGCCCTGGTCAGCTCGATGTTCAGCTACCAGATGACCGCCAACGTGTGGGTCGGCGTCGGGGTGTCCCTGCTGGTCACCCTGGCCATCGGCTTCTTCAACGGCTTCATGCTGACCCGCACGAAGCTGCCGAGCTTCATCATCACGCTCGGCACCTTCCTGATGCTGACCGGCCTCAACCTCGGGTTCACCAAGCTGATCAGCGGCACCGTTTCCACCAAGAGCATCGCCGACATGGAGGGCTTCCCCTCGGCCCGCGCGCTCTTCGCCTCCCAGTGGACCGTCGGCGAGGTCACCCTCAAGGTCACCATCCTGTGGTGGATCGCCCTGGTCGCCGTCGCCACCTGGATCCTGCTGCGCACCCGAGCCGGGAACTGGGTCTTCGCGGTCGGCGGGTCGGCGGACGCGGCCCGCGCCGTCGGCGTGCCGGTCGTCAAGACCCGGATCGGCCTGTACATGGGCGTCGCCCTGTGCGCCTGGATCTCCGGGCAGCACATCCTCTTCTCGTACGACGTCGTCCAGTCCGGCGAGGGCGTCGGCAACGAGCTGCTGTACATCATCGCGGCCGTCATCGGCGGCTGCCTGCTCACCGGCGGTTACGGCTCCGCGATCGGCGCGGCCGTCGGCGCCTTCATCTTCGGCATGACCAGCAACGGCATCGTGTACGCCCAGTGGAACCCGGACTGGTTCAAGTTCTTCCTGGGCGCGATGCTGCTGCTGGCCGTGCTGCTCAACGCATGGGTCCGCAAGCGGGCGGAGGCACGGGCATGAACACGCCACAGGAGAACACCGGTGCGCCGCTCGTGAAGCTGACCGGCGTCAGCAAGTTCTACGGCAACATCCGGGCCCTGAAGGACGTCTCCCTGGAGGTCTCCGCGGGCGAGATCACCTGCGTCCTCGGCGACAACGGTGCCGGCAAGTCCACCCTCATCAAGATCATCGCAGGGCTGCACCGGCACGACGCCGGCACCTTCGAGATCGACGGCGAGGAGACCGTCCTCGTCAACCCGCGCGCCGCCCTCGACCGCGGTATCGCCACCGTCTACCAGGACCTGGCCGTCGTCCCGCTCATGCCCGTCTGGCGGAACTTCTTCCTCGGCTCCGAGCCCACCCGCGGCCGCGGCCCGTTCCGCCGGCTCGACGTGGACCTCATGCGCACGACCACCCGCAGCGCGCTGCTGAGCATGGGCATCGACCTGCGCGACGTCGACCAGCCGATCGGCACCCTGTCCGGCGGCGAGCGGCAGTGCGTGGCCATCGCCCGCGCCGTCCACTTCGGCGCGAAGGTCCTCGTACTCGACGAGCCCACCGCCGCCCTCGGCGTCAAGCAGTCCGGGGTGGTCCTCAAGTACGTGGCCGCCGCCCGCGACGCCGGTCTCGGCGTGGTCCTCATCACCCACAACCCGCA
Organism: Streptomyces sp. NPDC029014; assembly: GCF_055564695.1. Lineage (NCBI taxonomy): Bacteria > Bacillati > Actinomycetota > Actinomycetes > Kitasatosporales > Streptomycetaceae > Streptomyces > Streptomyces sp. NPDC029014. The sequence continues at coordinate 31,862 of NZ_JBVHVT010000078.1, read as the reverse complement.
CCACGCCCACCTGGTCGGGGACCGCTTCGTCCTGCTCAAGCGCGGTGCCATGGCGGGCAGCCACACCCGCGACTCGATCACCCTGGACGAGCTCACCCGCCAGATGGCCGGCGGCTCCGAGCTGGACGAGCTGAGCCACGAGCTGGAGCGGGTGGCAGAATCGGACGGGCACCCCGCATCCGACCCCGCCGCAGACGGCACCGCACACGGCACCACCGCACCCTGAGGGACGACACGACTCGATGAGCACGTACCGGGACTTCACGCTCTCCCACCGGGGGTCGGCGCGGGGCACCGTCCTGCGGACCATCGGGACCCGTGAGCGCCGGTCGCACCTGACCGCCCCGCGCGTCCCGACCGTCGGCATCGACATCGGCGGCACCAAGGTCATGGCCGGCGTCGTCGACGCCGACGGCGTGATCCTGGAGAAGATCCGCACCGAGACCCCCGACAAGTCCAAGAGTCCCAAGGTCGTCGAGGACACCATCGTCGAGCTGGTGCTGGACCTGTCCGACCGGCACGACGTCCACGCCGTGGGCATCGGCGCGGCCGGCTGGGTCGACGCCGACCGCTCCCGCGTCCTCTTCGCCCCCCACCTGGCCTGGCGCGACGAGCCCCTGCGCGACGCCCTGCAGTCCCGCCTCGCAGTCCCGGTGATGGTCGACAACGACGCCAACACCGCCGCCTGGGCGGAATGGCGCTTCGGCGCCGGCCGCGGCGAGGACCACCTCGTCATGATCACCCTCGGCACGGGCATCGGCGGCGCCATCCTCGAAGGCGGCCAGGTCAAGCGGGGCAGGTTCGGCGTGGCCGGCGAGTTCGGCCACATGCAGGTCGTCCCCGGCGGTCACCGCTGCCCCTGCGGCAACCGCGGCTGCTGGGAGCAGTACAGCTCCGGCAACGCCCTGGTGCGCGAGGCCCGCGAGCTGGCCGCGGCCGACTCCCCGGTCGCCCACAACATCATCGCCAGGGTCGGCGGCAACGTCTCCGAGATCACCGGACCGCTGATCACCGAGCTGGCCCGCGAGGGCGACGCCATGTGCGTCGAGCTGCTGGAGGACATCGGCCAGTGGCTCGGCGTGGGCATCGCGAACCTCGCCGCCGCCCTCGACCCCTCATGCTTCGTCATCGGCGGCGGTGTCAGCGCCGCCGACGACCTGCTGATCGGCCCCGCCCGGGACGCCTTCCGGCGCCACCTCACCGGCCGCGGCTACCGGCCCGAGGCCCGTATCACCAAGGCCGAGCTCGGGCCCGAGGCCGGTATGGTCGGCGCCGCCGACCTCGCCCGGCTCGTCGCCCGCCGCTTCCGCCGCGCCACGCGTCGGCGCGTCGAACGGTACGAGCGCTACGCGCAGCTCGGCCGGCGCGCCGCCCCCCGTCCCGAGGACCAGGAAAAGCAGTGACATCCCCCACCCTGCCCCGCCAGGCCCCCGCCCCCGACGAGGTGGCGGCGCCGATCCCGGCCGAGGACCGCAAGCACGTGGTCCGGCGCCGCTGGATCACCGCCGTCATCATCCTGCTGCTGATCGGCGTGCCCGCCGGCTACCTCGCCGTCTCCGCCCAGCAGAGCCGCGCCAGTGGCCGCGACAAGGCCGCCAAGGTCGGCGCGAGCAAGGTGCGTCCCGGCTGGCCCTCCCGGGTGCAGCGCAGCATCTACGACGTCCCCATCCCGATCAAGGCCTGGCGGGTGGGCTTCCTGGAGACCAACAACTGGCACACCAGCCGGCTGTACGTGCAGTTCGCCGTCACCCCGGCCGAGCTGGACACGTTCCTCACCTCCCTCGGCACCAGCCGCTCGGCGCTGACCCCCGAGGTGTCCATCTCCGCGCACGACGCAGCCGTCGCCGGCTGGAGCTGGGGCCCCGCCAACCGCTGGTACGGGATCACCCTGGAGCAGCCCGACCCGCGCCCCACCCGCGACGTCACCGTCGACCTCACCGACCCGGCCAAGCCCCGCGTCTACGTGGTCTCCACCGCCGTCCCGTAACCACCCGGCCCGGGCGGGGCGTGCCGCTAGCCTGGGATCATGAAGCTCACCAAGCGGCTGCACTCCTGCGTCCAACTGGAGAAGGACGGGCGCGTGCTCGTCATCGACCCCGGCGCCTTCAGCGAGCCCGACGCGGGCCTCGGGGCCGACGCCCTGCTCGTCACGCACGAGCACCCCGACCACTTCGACGAGGGCCGGCTGCGGGCCGCCCTCGACGCCAACCCCGCGGCCGGGCTGTGGACCCTGCGCAGCGTCGCGGAGCGGCTGGCGCCCGCCTACCCGGGCCGCGTGCACACCGTCGGCAACGGCGACGCCTTCACCGCGGCCGGTTTCGAGGTGCAGGTGCACGGCGAGCTGCACGCCGTGATCCACCCGGACCTCCCGCGGGTCACCAACGTCGGCTACCTCGTGGACGGCTCCCTCTTCCACCCCGGCGACGCGCTGACCGTCCCCGGCACCCCGGTGGAGACCCTGATGCTCCCCGTGCACGCCCCGTGGAACAAGGTCGCGGAAGTGATCGACTACGTCCGCGAGGTCAAGCCGGTCCGCGCCATCGACATCCACGACGCCTACCTCTCCGACATCGCCCGGCCCATCTACGACACGGTTCTGGGCAACCTGGGCGGGGCGCCGCACGGTCGGATGGCCGCGGGGGAGAGCGCCGCCCTCTGAGCACCGCCCTCTGGGCACCGTCCGCCGGGCGCCGGGAACCGGCGGGCTGTCGGTGCCGGGCGGTAGGTTGTCTGGTATGCGTATCGCCACCTTCAACGTCAACTCGATCACCGCCCGGCTGCCGCGGCTGCTGGCCTGGCTGGAGTCCTCCGGCACCGATGTGCTCTGCGTCCAGGAGACCAAGTGCACCGCCGAGCAGTTCCCCTTCGACGAGCTGCGCGAGCTGGGGTACGAGGCCGCGGTCAACGCCACCGGCCGGTGGAACGGCGTCGCCCTGGTCTCCCGGGTCGGCCTGGAGGACGTGGTCGCGGGCCTGTCCGGCGGGCCCGGCTACGAGGGCGTGCAGGAGCCCCGGGCGATCTCCGCGACCTGCGGCGGGGTCCGCCTGTGGTCGGTGTACGTGCCGAACGGCCGCGAGGTCGAGCACGACCACTACGGCTACAAGCTGGACTGGTTCCGCGCCCTGACCACGGCCGTGGCCGAGGACGCCGCCGGCCCCCGCCCCTTCGCGGTGCTCGGCGACTTCAACGTGGCCCCCACCGACGAGGACGTCTACGACGTGGCGGCCTTCGCCGGTCTCACCCACGTCACCCCCGCCGAGCGGGCCGCCCTGGAGGCGCTGCGCGCCGCCGGCCTGTCGGACGTGGTGCCGCGCCCGCTCAAGTACGACCGCCCCTACACGTACTGGGACTACCGTCAGCTCTGCTTCCCGAAGAACCGCGGCATGCGCATCGACCTGGTCTACGGCAACGAGCCCTTCGCCAAGGCCGTCAAGGACGCCTACGTGGACCGCGAGGAGCGCAAGGGCAAGGGCGCCTCCGACCACGCACCGGTCGTCGTCGATCTCGACCTCGACGCGTAACCCCCGGATTCAGGCGCGCCCTGTGGCCAGCCGGGCGCCTCGGTGCCAGGCTGGGCGACATGAACATCCCCTTCCTGGACCACTGGCTCAACCGGAACGACACGGAACGGGGTGCGGGACTCGCCGCCGCCCTCGCGCACGATCCCGAAGGCATCAGCGAGTTGTTCTCGGAGTGCGAGATGCTGCGCGTCCAGGCCCGCGCGGCCGGACTCGAACTCGACGAGACCCCGGCCTCCTTGGAAGCGCTGGACCAGCTGATGCCGCGCTGGCGCCGGGACCCGGAGATCGTCCCTTGGCTCGGCAACGACGCGGGCCTCTACCTCGGCACGGTGATCATCCGGACCCGTCCGGGCGCGACCTGGCAGGTGCGCCCCGACGGGCAGCCGGTGATCCTGCTGGCCTCGGGCCGGGAGTTGAACGTGGTGGAGTCCGGGGTGTCCTGGGCCGTGACGGGATCCCCCGAGCTCTCCCAGGCGTACGCGGAGGCCTCTGAAGGCATCATCTAGGTCCGGCAGCACCCCGCCTGACGGCGACCGAAGGGCGGCCGCGGCCGCAAGCGCCACCGCAGCCGCCACCGCAACCGCAACCGCAACGGAACCGGAACGGAGCCCGGATGGCCGTCGACATCGTCTTCGAGACCCACTCGCTCACCGAGGACAACGAACGGGGCATCGCCACCGGCCGGCTGCCCGGAAGGCTCTCCCCGGCGGGCCGGGGCCTCGCCGCGGAGCTCGGCGCACGCCGCCGCGACGACGGCCTCGCGGCCGTGTTCGTCTCGGACCTGCACCGGGCGGTGGAGACCGCCCGGATCGCCTTCGCCGGCAGCCCCCTCCCCGTGCACCGCGACCCGCGGCTGCGCGAATGCGACTACGGTGCGCTCAACGGCCGCCCGGTGGCCGACCTGGCCGGCCGCCGCTCCCGGCACATCGACACCCCTTTCCCCGGCGGCCAGAGCTACCGCCAGGTCATCGCGGCCACCGCGGACTTCCTCCGCGACCTGGCCGCGTCCCGGGACGGCCAGCGGGTCCTCCTCATCTCCCACTCGGCCAACAAATGGGCGCTCGACTGCCTCCTGCTCGGCGCCTCCATCGAGGACCTGGTGGACGCCCCCTTCGGCTGGCGGGAGGGCTGGCACTACCGGCTGCCCGCGGACCGGCCGCCCGCAGGACCCGCCTCCCGCGCGTCCGCACCCGGGCGTGTCGACGGATGAACCACGGCCGCCGCCCGGATAGTTGAGCCCGGATCCGGCACACGAGCAAGGGGGAGGGCATGGCCGTCGAACCGCTGATCGAGCTGCGGAACGTCAACAAGCACTACGGGCAGCTGCACGTCCTGAAGGACATCAGCCTCACCGTCGGCCGCGGGGAGGTGGTCGTCGTCATCGGCCCGTCCGGCTCCGGGAAGTCGACCCTGTGCCGGACCATCAACCGGCTGGAGACCATCGAGTCGGGAACGATCACCCTCGACGGTCGGTCGCTGCCCGCCGAGGGCAAGGACCTGGCCGCGCTGCGCGCCGAGGTGGGCATGGTCTTCCAGTCCTTCAACCTGTTCGCGCACAAGACGGTCCTGGCCAACGTCTCGCTCGCACAGATCAAGGTCAGGAAGCGCGGCCGGACCGACGCCGACCGGCGCTCCCGGGAGCTGCTGGAGCGGGTCGGACTCGCCGACCAGGCCGAGAAGTTCCCCGCCCAGCTCTCGGGCGGCCAGCAGCAGCGGGTGGCGATCGCCCGCGCTCTGGCCATGGACCCCAAGGCCCTCCTCTTCGACGAACCCACCTCCGCCCTCGACCCGGAGATGATCAACGAGGTGCTGGAGGTCATGCGGCAGCTGGCGGCGGAGGGGATGACCATGGTCGTGGTCACCCACGAGATGGGCTTCGCCCGGTCCGCCGCCAACCGCGTCGTCTTCATGGCCGACGGCACGATCGTCGAGGACCGCACGCCGGAGGAGTTCTTCACCGCCCCCGCGAGCGACCGCGCCAGGGACTTCCTCTCCAAGATCCTCAAGCACTGAGCTCAGCGCAGGGGGACCGCCACGTACGAGGGGTCGGCGGCGGGGGAGGTGAAGGTGAGCTGGGCGCCGAAGGGGTTGTACTCCGCGTACAGCGGGTCGACGGTGTCGACGACGAGGGCCAGCCGGTGGCCCGCCGGGACGTCGTAGGCGGTGGAGAACAGGTCCAGGTCCACGCCGAAGGCGCGACCCGGGGTCCTGCCGTGGAAGGTGTACGGGGCGTGGGTGACCAGCTTGCCGATGCCGAGCGGGCCCACGTCGTACAGGTACGCGACGAACGTGCCGTCGGACCGGGTGGGCGTGACCGTGGTGTGCAGCCGCGCCGTGCCGCGGACGTGCCGGTCGCTGCCGTACCGCTCCGACTGCCAGACGGCGGAGAAGGTGCGCGGCAGCAGCGGGATGGAAGCCGTCGGCGGGATCTTGGTGAACTGGTCCAGGGCGCTGGAGAGCAGGACGACACCGCCGTCGGCACCGGTGTTGACGCCGGTGAACAGGTGCTCGCTGTCGTTCAGCGGGAGCTTCTCGGTGGCGGCCGCGCCGACCGACTTCCAGTCGGCGTAGCCCTCGTAGCCCCCGGTGCTACGGGATTTGATCTGCACGGGGGCCTCGGTGTCCACCCCGTTGCGCTCGCCCTTGAGGTGGCGGTCGAACCAGCGGCGGGCGCTGGCCCAGGTGTCGTTGGGCAGGCCGAACAGGCCCATGCCCTCGGCGGTGGCGTGGTCGCCGGGGCGGAACTCCAGCCGCTTGGGCCCCTTCAACTTCTCGAAGAAGGAGGCGTACTGGTTGGGCGCGAAGATGGTGTCGCCCCAGGCGTTGCCCAGCATGACGGCGGTGCCGTGGGCGTTGATCCGGTCCACCTGCTCCGAGGCCGAGCGGACCCGGCCCCACTCGATCATCTCCTGCTCCCGGTCCAGGCGGGAGCCCATGAAGTCGGACAGGATCTGTTCGAGTTCGGGTCCGGGGCGGCCGGTGACCCGGCCGACGGCGCCGAGCAGGGCGGTGGCCTGGAGGTGCTGGGTGCGGCCGGAGTAGATGGACTCGATGAGGTCGGCCCAGCCGCTGAGCGCCACCACGGTCGTGATGCGCGGGTCGTGCGCGGAGGCGAGCAGGCTGATGCCCGCCCCGTACGAGACCCCGCCCACGCCGATGCGGCCGGGGTCGGCGGGGGTGTGGGCCAGGGCCCAGTCGATGACCGCGGAGACGTCGGCGACGTCCGGCGGGCCGGCCACCTCGATCTGCCCGCCGGAGAGCCAGAACCCGCGGGAGGTGTAGCTGACGACGACGTAGCCGGAGTCGGCGAGCTTCTTCGCCTGGGCGACGTACTCGATCTGCGGCATGCCCCAGCTGCTGGGCATCACGATCAGCGGGTACGTCCGGCCGGGTTCGGCGCCGGCCGGGGCGAACACGTTGCCCTTGAGGGTGATGCCGCCCGAGCCCGGGATGTCGTGGAAGGTCAGGTCCGGCGAGGCCGCGGCGGCGGCCGGGGAGCCGGCGGGGGCGGGGCCGGGGACGGGGGCCGCCGCCCGGGCCGGCTGGGGGGTCAGGCCCAGGGCGGCCACGGTCAGGGCGGCCGCCACGGCCGCCGCGGTGGGGGTGCGGACCATCGTGGGCTCCTCGAATGCGCCGTGTCGAAGTGACCCGACGGTAACGGGAGTTGCTTACCTGAGGTAACCCGTCAGTAAGTTACGCACTGGTAACGATTGATCGAATTCTGGTGCAGTGCAGTGCAGTGCAGTGCAGTGCAGTGCGGGGTGGGGCGGTGTGGGGCGGTGTGGTCCGGTGGCCGCCCCGACCCCCGGCCCCCGCCCCGGCCGGGGGCCGGCGTGCCCGGTCAGCCGTTCTGGGTGGCGCCGTTCAGTGCGCTCTTGGCCTTCCACTCGTCCCAGGACAGGTTCCACTCCCCGTACCCGTTGCCGAGGTCCGCCTTGCCCTTGGAGCCGCTTCCCGTCACCTCGACCGCGTCGCCGACCTGGGACGAGTCGAACAGCCACTTGGCGTCCGCGTTGCTCATGCCCACGCAGCCGGAACTGGCGTTGGCCCGGCCGAAGTTCCCTTCGTTCCACGGGGCGGCGTGGATGTACATGCCCGACCAGGTCACCCGCATCGAGTAGTCGACCAGCTTGTCGTAGGAGTCGCCCAGACCCACGGTCTGGGAGTCCATCCGGATGGTGCCCTCCTTGGTCATCAGCACCATCTTCCCGGACCAGGAGGCCTTCTTGCCGCCGGGCGTGCCCGCCGAGACCGGGATCGTCTTCACGGTCTGGCCGTCCTCGACCACCGACATCTTCTTGCTGTCGAGGTCCACCTGGAGTCGGCGGTCCTTGCCTATCTTGAAGTTGGTGTCGTAGTCGCGCACGAAGTAGCCGCCGCCCTGGCCGGAGTCCACGCCGTTCAGGCTCATCTCGACCTTGACGTCGGTCCCCGACTTCCAGTAGTCCTTCGGCCGCCAGTCCACGCGGTCGTTGCCGGCGTGGTCCTTGACCCAGCCCCAGGAGCCCTCGGTGTTGTTCGAGGTGGTCACCTTCAGGTGCTTCTCCACCTCGGCCTTGTTCTTCACCGGGTTGTCGAAGACCAGCGAGACGGGCTGGGCCACGCCCACCGTGCCGCCCTTGCCGGGGACGATCGAGACCTTGTTCACCTTGTCCGCGGCCGCGGTCTTGAACTGGGCGCTCGCGCTCTGGCTGCCCGTGTCCTGCGCCTCGACCTTGTAGTCCGTGCCCGGCGCCGCGTTGCGCTCCGAGGTCCAGGTCCGGCCGTCGTCGGCTATCTTCCCGGGCAGCTCGCCGCCCTTGCCGTCGGACACCTTGACCTGGGAGAACTTGCCCGCCGCGAGCGTCACCTTCACGGGCTCGCCGGGCTTGGCCTGGTCACCCGTGAGGTTCACGGAGATCGCCATGGCGGGCTTGTTCTTCGGGTCCGCCTTGCCGTCGGCCTTGTCGCCGCCGTCGGCGCCGCCCGTGCAGGCGGTCAGCGCTGCGGCCATGAGTGCGGTGCCCGCCAGCAGGGCGTGACGGCGGTGTGCGAAACGGCGTGTGCGGCTCAACGAAAACCCCTCCAAAGCAACGGTCGTCCGCAAATGGAGATGCGGACAGGGCGACTCTAGGTTCCGCAATCCGCAGAAAAGATCGGACTTCGTCGTTGTGACGTGGACCGCAGCGAAACGGTCATCGTCCGGTCACAAACGCCGTGCAGATCCGTCACGGATTCCTGTGAGAGTCCTGTGCGACCGCCCCGGACGTACAGGAAGGCAGATCCGCCGTGTGCGCACTGCTCGCCACCCCCGCCCACCACCAGCGCCGGAACCAGGGCCGGGAGCACGGCCGGAGTCATGACCGGAACCGGGAGCTGGAGTTCCGCTCCTTGTCGGCGGCCGAGTACCGCTCCTTCGTTTCCCGGAACCGGAATGCAAGCTTTCTGCAGTACCCGTCCTGGGCCGGGGTAAAGGACCACTGGCGCTCGGAAACCGTCGGATGGCACCACCCCGACGGGGAAATCGCCGGGGTCGCGCTCGTGCTGTACCGCCAATTGCCCGGCACGCGCAAATACTTCGCCTATCTCCCCGAGGGCCCCGTCGCCGACTGGTCCGACCCGCACCTCGACCGCTGGCTCACCCCCCTGCTGCGCCACCTGCGCGCGGCCGGTGCCTTCGCCGTGCGGATCGGGCCCAGCCCCGCCTACCGCCGCTGGGACGCCGCCGCCCTCAAGGCCGCCACCGGGCCCGGCCGGCAGCTGTCGGACGTACTGGCCACCGAGGTCGACCCGGTCGGCGCCGCGCTCGCCGACCGGCTGCGCTCCCGCGGCTGGCGGCGCTGCGGAGGCGAGGAAGACGGCGACGCCCAGCCCCGCCACGTCTTCCGCGTGCCGCTGGCCGGTCGTTCCGTCGAGGACCTGTGGACCGGGCTCAACCAGGAGTGGCGGCGCAACGTGCGCAAGGCCGAGAAGGCCGGGGTGCGGACCGTCCTCGGGACCGCCGCCGACCTGCCCGAGTTCCACCGGCTGCTGGGCATCACCGAGGAGCGCGACGGCTTCCGGCTCGGCCGCTCGCTCGCGTACTACGAGCAGCAGTACGCGGTCCTCAACGCCGAGGCCGAGGGCCGGATGAGGCTCTACCTCGCCGTCCACGAGGACGAGGTCCTCGCCGCCCACACCATGATCGCCGCCGGTGGCCGGGTCTGGTACCAGACGGGCGCCTCCGCCGACCACCGCCGCGAGGTACGCCCCAGCAACGCCCTGCAGTGGCGGATGATGCTCGACGCACACGCCCTCGGAGCGGACGAATACGACATGCGCGGGGTACCCTCCACTCTCGACCCCGCCGAACGCTCATTCGGACTGCTCCGCTGGAAGCTCGGTACCGGCGGACACGTCGTCGAAACGCTCGGAGAGTGGGAGATACCGTTGGACGGATACGCCAACACGGCGCTCTACAAGGCCTTCCAGGCCTACCTGGCCCGCCGGTGACGGCCCCCGCCCCCGCCGCCGCGACCGACGGGGCGTCCGCCGCGACCGACGGGGCCGCCCCCGCCGCGGCGGCACCCAAGAGCTCGGTGCTGCGCAGCGGCGCGCTCATGGCCGCCGGTTCGGTCGTCTCCCGCGCCACCGGGTTCGTCCGCTCCGCCGTGGTCGTCGCCGCGCTCGGCACCGGGCTGCTGGGCGACGCGTACGCCGTCTCCAACACCGTCCCGAACATCATCTACATGCTGCTCGTCGGCGGCGCCCTCAACGCCGTCTTCGTACCCGAACTGGTCCGCGCCGCCAAGGAGCACCAGGACGGCGGGGCCGCCTACACCGACCGGCTGCTGACCGCCTGCACGGCCGTGCTCGTGCTGCTCACCGCGGCCGCCGTGCTCGCCGCGCCGCTGATCGTGGCCGCCTACACCCCGTACACCGGCAGCCAGGCGAGCACCACCGTGGCCCTGGCCCGCTACTGCCTCCCGCAGATCCTCTTCTACGGCCTGTTCACCCTGCTCGGGCAGGTGCTGAACGCCCGCGGCCGGTTCGGCGCGATGATGTGGACCCCCGTCCTCAACAACCTCGTCATCATCGGCGTCTTCGGCCTCTTCCTCTACCTCTCGCACCACGGCGCACAGGGGCTGACCGCCGGCGAGACCCGGCTGCTCGGCCTCGGCACCACCGCCGGCATCGTCGTCCAGGCCCTCGCGCTCATACCCTCCCTGCGCGCCGCCGGCTTCCGCTGGCGCCCCCGCTTCGACTGGCGCGGCCAGGGGCTGGCCCGGCCGCTGCGCAACGCGGGCTGGCTGGTCATGCTGGTGTTCACCAACCAGATCGGCTACTGGGTCGTGACCCGGCTGTCCACCACCGCCGGCCGGCAGGCCGTCGAGGCCGGACTCGCGGGCGGCGCCGGTTACACCGCCTACAGCAACGCCTACCAGCTGTGGATCGTCCCGCAGGGCATCATCACCGTCTCCCTCGTGACCGCCCTCATGCCCCGGATGAGCGCCGCCGCCACCGACGGCGACCTCGCCGCGGTCCGCCGCGACGTGTCGTACGCGCTGCGCTCCAGCGCCGCCCTCGTCGTCCCCGCCGCCGCGGTCTTCGCCGCCCTCGCCCCCTGGGTGATGGGCAGCGTCTTCGGGTACGGCCGCACCGGCGCCGCCGACATCGAGGTCATGGCCGGCATGCTCGCCGCGTTCGCCCCCGGCCTGATCGCCTTCTCCGGCCAGTACGTCCTCTCGCGCGGCTTCTACGCCCTCTCCGACACCCGGACCCCGTTCTTCCTCAACCTGGTCATCGCCGGACTGAACGCAGGCCTCTCGGCCACCGCCTACCTGCTGCTGCCCCCGCGCTGGGCCGTCACCGGCATGGCCGCCGCCTACACCGTCGCCCTCTTCGCCGGCCTCGCCCTCACCGCGTACGTCCTCGGCCGCCGGCTCGGCCCGCGCCGGCCCGACCCCGGAGCCGACCCCGCCACCGCGCTCGGCACCCACCTGCGGCTGCTGGTCGCCGTCCTGCCGGCCGCCGCCGCCGGGTACGCGGCCGCCCGCGCCGCCGACCGGTGGGGTCTGGGCGACCTCGCCGCGGCCGGCGCGGGAACCGCGGCGATCGCCCTCGTCGTCGTCGTCCTCGCCGGGCCCCTGCGCCTGACCGGGATCACCGACCTGCTGGACTCCCTGCGGCGCCGGACCGGCCGCTAGCAGGGACACCGCCCACCACCACCCTTGGACACGACCGGATGCCACGCGTACTGCTGATCGAGGACGACCCCTCCGTACGGGAGGGGGTGGGCCTCGGGCTGCGCCGCCGGGGCCACGAGGTGAGCGCCGCCGACACCGGCGAGACCGGCCTCGCCCTGATGGGGAGCTTCCGCCCGGAACTGGTGCTGCTCGACCTCATGCTCCCCGGCATGAACGGGGTGCAGGTCTGCCGCCGGATCCGCGAGACCAGCCAGGTCCCGATCATCATGCTGACCGCCCGCGGAGACGACTTCGACATCGTCGTCGGCCTGGAGGCCGGCGCCGACGACTACATCGTCAAGCCCGCCCGCACCGAGGTCATCGAGGCCCGTATCAAGGCCGTGCTGCGCCGCCTCGGCGACGGCGCGGCCGCCCGGCCCGGGGTGGAGTTCCACGGGGAGCTCGCCGTCGACCGCGCCGGCCTGACCGTCGCCAAGAACGGCGAACGGGTCCCCCTCGCCCCCAGCGAGCTGAAACTCCTCCTGCACCTGTCCGCCTCGCCCGAGCAGGTCTTCTCCCGCCAGCAACTGCTGGAGTACGTGTGGGAGCACAGCTACCACGCCGACGCCCGGCTCGTGGACGCGTGCGTCCGCCGGCTGCGCCACAAGATCGAGGACCCGGCCGGCAACCCCCGCTACATCCAGACCGTCCGCGGCTTCGGCTACCGCTTCGGCCCCCTGTAGGCAGCCCCCGTGGGACGCATCGCACGCATCGCACCCCTCGGGCTGCGCACCCGCCTGATCGCGGCCTTCCTGCTGGTCGCCGCGATCAGCGCGGTGAGCACGGCCGCCCTCACCTACCAGCAGGCCCGCAACGGCATCCTGAAGCAGAGCCAGGACACCGCCGTCAGCAGCCTGCGCGACCTGGTCGAGTCCCAGTCCGTCACCCTGCCGATGGACCAGCCGCGGCTCCAGAGCATCGCCAGCGACCTCGGCAAGCGCGGCAAACCGCACCCGTGGACCGTCTTCGCGGAGTACGGCAGCCTGCGCGCCGCCAGCTCCGGGGAACCCGTCTCCACCGTGGTCACCGAGCAGCTCCGCCGGCAGGTCGGCAAGAACCCGCACGGCGCCTTCCAACGGGTCGTCGACGACAGCGGCACCCCGTTCCTCGCCGTCGGCATGCCGGCCGTCTTCGACCGCCACGGCGTCCGCCGGCCCACCGGTCTCGTCGTCTTCGCCACCATGCCGCTCGTCACCGAGCGCCAGACCGCGGAAGCCATGGTCGAAGCCGCCAAACAGGGCGCCGTGCCCGGCCTCGCCATCGCCGTCATCCCGGCCCTGCTCGCCGCACGCAGCGTGCTGCGCCCCGTACGGGACATGCGCCGAGCGGCCCAGAACCTGGGCAGCGGCCGTCTCGACACCCGCATCGAGGTCCGCGGCGCCGACGAACTGGCCGGGCTGGCCCGCACCTTCAACGAGACCGCCCGCGCCCTCGAACAGTCCGTGAGCGAACTGCAGGAGGCCGAGACCCGGGCCCGGCGCTTCGCCTCCGACGTATCCCACGAGCTGCGCACCCCGCTCGCCGGGATGCTCGCCGTCACCGAGGTCCTCGACGAGGACGCCGAGCGCCTCGACACCGACACGGCCTCCGCCCTCCGCCTGATCAGCGCCGAGACCGGCAAACTCGCCGTCCTCGTCGAGGACCTGATGGAGATATCCCGCTTCGACGCCCGCGCCGCCGAGCTCAACCTCGACGACGTCGACGCCGCCGAGGCCGTCCGCAAGACCCTGGAGCGCCGCCACTGGGACGACGAACGGGTCGTCACCGACCTGCCCTGGCAGGTCCGCGCCCGGCTCGACCCGCGCCGCTTCGACGTGGTCCTCGCCAACCTCGTCGGCAACGCCCTGCGGCACGGCAGCGCCCCGGTCCGCGTCACCGTGCGCAGCGAACCCAGGATCGGAGGGCCCCGGCTGCTGATCGAGGTCGCCGACAGCGGGCCCGGCATCGCCCCCGAGGTGCTGCCGCACATCTTCGACCGGTTCTTCAAGGCCGACGCGGCCCGCACCCGCTCCGCGGGCAGCGGCCTCGGCCTCGCCATCACCCTGGAGAACGTCCGCCTGCACGGCGGGACCCTGCGCGCCGAGAACGGGCCGGCCGGGGGAGCCGTGTTCAGCATCGACATGCCGCTGGAGGCCGACGCGTGACCCGGATCCGCCCGGCGGCCACCGCCGGACTCCCCGCCCTGCTCGCCTGTGCGGTGCTCGCCGGCTGCGGGATCAAGCCCACCGGGGTCGTCGAGAGCGGCGCCCCCGCCAAGGTGACCGTGGCGGTGCCCGCCGAGCGGCCGCTGGTGTACTTCGTGGACCCCGACGACCGGCTCCTCGCCACTCCGCAGACGGTGATCCCGGTGGACGGGCTGGAATACGGCGTGGTCCGGCTGCTCGCGGGCCCCACCGATTTCGACAGGGCCGCCGGGCTGCGGACCGCGCTTCCCACCGTCGAGTCCAGGGCGGTCACCGACACGCGGATCACCGCCATCGCGGACGACGTGATCGAGGTGCGGCTCCCGTTCAAGGTCGGCGACCTGTCGGAGCTGGCCCGCCGCCAGGTGGTGTGCACCGCGCTCTCCACCAGCGCCTCGCACGTCCGCGCCGTGCTGCGCGGCCCGGACACCGCCCTGGAGGCCAGGCTCTGCGACACGGGCGTCACCCTCTGACACCGACGCCGATGCGGGCTCCGGCACCGCCCCGACCGGGCCGCGCCGCCCCACTGCCCCCTTGCGGGGCACGGCCCGCGCCGCCACCGTGGGCGCATGCATCCCGCGCACCCGCGGCCCGGAGCCGACCTCCCCGACCTCCCCGACGTCTTCGACCCCCGCCGCTACGCCGAGGGCATCCCGTACGGGAGCTACCGGCTGCTGCGCGACCGGCACCCGGTGGCCCGGCAGGACGAGCCCGAGGTCCAGGGCTGGCCGGCCGGCCCCGGCTTCTGGGCGGTCACCCGCCACGCCGACGTGGTCCGGGTGCTGCGCGACCACACCACGTACTCCTCCTGGCTGGGCGCCACCCAGATCCGTGATCCCGACCCGGCCGACCTGCCCTTCCTGCGCCGCACGATGCTCAACCAGGACCCGCCGGACCACGGACGGCTGCGCCGGCTGGTCTCCCGCGCCTTCACCCCCGCCCGCGTCGACGCCTTCGCCGCCCGGGTCCGGGAGCGGGCCCGTACGCTGCTGGCCGCCGCCCGGGAGAAGGCCGAGGACGGCGCCACCGACGTGGTCGCCGCCGTCACCGACGAGTACGCGCTGCTGAACCTGACCGACCTGCTGGGCGTCCCGCCCGGCGACCGCGGCCTGCTGCTGGAGTGGACCGTACGGGTCATCGGCTACCAGGACCCCGAGGACGCGCCCGAACCCCTGCGCGGCCCCGACGGCACCCCCCTCAACCCCCGCTCACCGGCCCTGCTGGGCGAGATGTTCGGCTACGCGCGCGAACTGGCCGCCCACAAGCGGCGCCACCCCGGCGACGACGTGATGACCTCCCTCGCCGGGGCCGGACTCGAACCCGCCGAGCTGGAGATGTTCTTCTTCCTGCTCACCGTCGCGGGCAACGACACCGTGCGCAGCGCCGCCCCCGGCGGGCTGCTCGCCCTCGCCCGGGACCCGGACGCGTACCGCCTGCTGGCCGCCGGCGAGGTACCCGTCGACCGGGCCGTGGAGGAGCTCCTGCGCGTCCACCCGCCGGTGCTCAGCTTCCGCCGCACCGCGGCCGTCGACACCGAACTCGCCGGGCAGCAGGTCCGGGCCGGGGACAAGGTGGTGGTGTTCCACGCCTCCGCCAATCACGACGAGCGCGTCTTCACCGATCCCGACCGCCTCGACCTCGGCCGTCACCCCAACCCGCACGTCTCCTTCGGGGACGGCCCGCACGTCTGCCTCGGCGCCCACTTCGCCCGGCTCCAGCTGCGCGTCCTCCACGAGGAATGGCGTACGGCCATGCCCGCGCCGGAGCTCGCGGGCCCGCCGCGCCGGCTCGTGTCGAACTTCATCAACGGGATCACGCGGCTTCCGCTGCGGGTGTCCGGGCCGGCCCGGTGACGTCCGCCATCAGCTCGGTCACGTCCGGGCCGTAGGCCTCGGAGTTGGTCACCTTCAGCACGAGGCAGAAGGAATTCCCCCGGTACTTGCGGGCCAGCTCCCGGTGGTTGCGGGCCAGGTACCGGGCGCCCGCCTGGTTGCTGATGGCCGTCTGCCCCGATATCAGGAACACGGGTCGGGTTCCCGGCCCGGTCGTCAGTCGGGCCAGCAGCACGTGCTCCGCCTGACCCTTGTCGTAGCGGTAGGTCTCCGCTCCGACGTGGATCGCCAGGCGGTCCGGTTCCGGTTCCTCGAACGCGCCGATCCGCACGCCCGGCAGCATGGAGGACAGGTGGGCCACCGTCCGTGCGTTCGAGGAGGGGCCGCCCACGCAGAACTCCGTGCGCTCGCCGATGCCCTGGCGGACCTCGTCGTGGGAGACGAGCTGGAGGGTCGCGCCACAGTCCTTGATCAGGGCCGATATCTCCAGCAGCGCGAAGGCGTCGTTACGGTGTACCGACCACGCATCGGCGTCCGGCTTACGGTTGACCACGAACAGGCAGTCCGAGCCGGTGGGCAGGCCGAAGAGCGCCTGTTTGCGGCGCAGCGTGCGGCGCCACAGGAAGGTGCGTGCGAACCAGCCGAAGCCGCCGCTGACGGCGGTGGCCGCCACCCCGAGCACGATGTTGCGCAGGTCGTCGTTCATGCGCGGGATGCTAGCCCGCACCGGGTCTTCCTGACGCGGGGGGTTCGGTGAAGTTACAGTGCCGACCGCAGCCCTGTCGCAGGGGGCCTGACAGGCCGTCGACCGGAGGTACGCCATGCGTCGTCCCGCTCCACGCCACTTAGCGCTCGCCGCCGCCCTCGCCGGGGCACTCGTGTCCACCGGCGCCGCGGCCCCGCCCTCGACGGCCGGCGGACCTCCGGCCAAGGTGCCCGTCGCCGTGGGCTACGGCGGGGTCGTCGCCAGCGTCGACCCCGACGCCTCCGCCGTCGGCATCGCCGTCCTGCGGGCCGGCGGGAACGCGACGGACGCCGCGGTCGCCACGGCCGCCGCGCTCGGCGTCACCGAGCCGTACTCCGCCGGCATCGGCGGGGGCGGCTACTTCGTCCACTACGACGCCCGGACCCGCCGGGTACAGACCATCGACGGCCGCGAGACCGCGCCGAAGTCGGCCACCGCCGGGCTCTTCCTGGAGAACGGGGTGCCCATCCCGTTCGCCGAGGCCCAGACCAGTGGCCTCTCGGTCGGCGTCCCCGGCACGCCCGCCACCTGGCAGAGCGCCCTGGACGCCTGGGGAACCCGCCCACTGTCCAAGCTGCTGGAGCCCGCCGAGAAGCTCGCCCGCGACGGGTTCGAAGTCGACGCCACCTTCCGCGCCCAGACCGAGGCCAACCAGGAGCGCTTCAAGGACTTCCCGGCCACCAGCGAGCTGTTCCTGCCGGGCGGCGCCCTGCCGGTGGTCGGCTCCACCTTCAAGAACCCCGACCTGGCGGCCACGTACGCCGAGCTCCGGCGGGGCGGCGCCGGAGCGCTGTACCGGTGGCCGCTCGCTGACGAGATCGTCAACACCGTCCGCAAGCCCCCCGTCGACCCGGCCGCCACCCGCACCGTCCGGCCCGGCGACCTGACCACCCAGGACCTGCGGGCGTACGGGACCAAGCGGCAGGAGCCGACCCGGGTCGAGTACCGCGGGCTCGACGTCTACAGCATGGCGCCCTCCTCCTCCGGCGGGACCACCGTCGGCGAGGCCCTGAACATGCTGGAGCGCACCGACCTGGGCGCCCTTTCCGAGGCGGAGTACTTCCAGCACTTCATCGAGGCCTCCCGGATCTCCTTCGCCGACCGGGGCCGGTGGGTCGGCGACCCGGCCTTCGAGCAGGTGCCCACGCGCCAGCTGCTGTCGCAGCGGTTCGCCGACGCGCGCGGCTGCCTGATCAACCCGGAACACGCCCTGACCAGCCCCCTGGCCCCCGGAGACCCGTACCACCCGAAGCCCTGCGACGCCCCCGGCCGGCCCGCGCCGACCACGTACGAGGGCGAGAACACCACCCACCTGACGGTCGCCGACCGCTGGGGCAACGTCGTCTCCTACACCCTCACCATCGAGTCCACCGGCGGCAGCGCGATCACCGTTCCCGGCCGCGGCTTCCTCCTCAACAACGAGCTGACCGACTTCTCCTTCGCCCCGGTCACGCCCGGCGTCCCGGACCCGAACCTGCCCGGGCCGGGCAAGCGGCCCCGCTCGTCCATGGCCCCCACCATCGTCCTGGACCACGGCCGGCCGGTCCTCGCGGTGGGCTCGCCGGGCGGCGCCACCATCATCACCACGGTCCTGCAGGTCCTGACCGAGCACCTGGACCGGGGCATGCCGCTGGTCGACGCCATCGCCGCGCCGCGCGCCAGCCAGCGCAACCAGCCCACCACCGAGCTGGAACCCGCCCTGTGGAACAGCCCGCTGCGCGGGCAGCTGGAGAAGCTGGGCCAGGCGTTCCGGCTGAACCAGGAGATCGGTGCCGCCACCGGGGTCCAGCGGCTGCCGGACGGGCGCTGGCTCGCGGCGGCCGAGAAGACCCGGCGGGGCGGGGGCTCGGCGATGGCCGTCCGCCCACAAGGGAAGCCGTAGGACGGCGCGGCCCGTCGGGTTTGCGGGGCCGGCGGGGGGGTGGGGCCGTCGGTCTGTCGGGTCCGTCGGTCTGCCAGGGTGCGTCCGTCGCGGGGGCCCGTAGGTCACAGGGCGGTGAGGATCCTCGGGCCGTCGGCGGTGATCGCGACCGTGTGCTCCGCGTGCGCGGCGCGGCTGCCGTCGACGGTCCGCAGGGTCCAGCCGTCGCCGTCGCAGCGGTAGTCGTCCCTGCCGCCCGCCGTCACCATCGGCTCGATCGCCAGGACCATGCCCGGGCGCAGCTTCATGCCGCGCCCGGGCCGACCCTCGTTGGGCACGCCCGGGTCCTCGTGCATGCTGCGGCCGATGCCGTGCCCCCCGAAGTCCTCCGGGATGCCGTACCCGGCGCCGCGGCAGACCGAGCCGACGGCGTGCGCGATGTCGCCGATCCGGTTGCCGGGCACGGCGGCGGCGACACCGGCCGCCAGGGCCGCCTCGGCCGTCCCGATCAGCCGCAGGTCGGCGGGGCGGGGGCGGCCGACGGTGAAGCTGACCGCCGCGTCCCCCACCCAGCCGCCGAGCCGGGCCCCGCAGTCGATGCTGACCAGGTCGCCGTCGCGCAGCCGGTGGTCGTCCGGGACGCCGTGCACGATCGCGTCGTTGACGGAGGCGCAGATCACCCCCGGGAAGGGGACCGGCGCGAAGTGCGGCCGGTACCCGAGGAAGGGCGATGCCGCCCCCGCTTCGGCGAGGACGCCGCGCGCCACCCGGTCCAGTTCCAGCAGGGACACGCCGACGCGCGCGGCGTCCCGTACGGCGGCCAGGGCCTGCGCGACCACCCGGCCCGCGGCACGCATCTCGTCGATCGACTGTTCCGTCTTGATCTCTACCATGCCAATAACTGTACCGGTAAAACAATACCGGGATGATTGTTGGGTCGGCCGGTAGGATGGCCCCATGGTCCGAACTCCCCTGACCCCCGAAGAGCGCGAACGCGGCGAGCGCCTCGGCGCGCTGCTGCGCGAGGCCCGCGGTGGACGCAGCATGGTCGAGATCGCGGCGACCGCCGGGCTCTCCCCCGAAACGCTCCGCAAGATCGAGACGGGCCGGGCGCCCACGCCGGCCTTCTTCACCGTGGCCGCCCTGGCCGAGGCGCTCGGCCTCTCCCTGGACGACGTCGTCCGCCGCTGCGCGCTCGTCCCCGCCTGACCCGTTCCGGTGCCCGCGGGCCGTCGTTCGGGCGGCCGCACGGGCCGAACGGCGCAATCGGCGGGGCCCGCGGCCGGGCGCGGGGCAACGTGAAGGGGTGTCAGCCAGCAATGCAGCCGAACGGCTCGGACTCGGACTCCTCGGCGCCCTCCTGGCGGGAGGCCTGCTGATCGCTGCCTGCGCCGCCCCCGACGGCGGCGCGGCCGACGCGGGCCGCCACCCGACCGCGCCGCCGGCCGCCCCCGCCGGGAGGGCCATGTCGAGGTGACGCGGCGCGGCATTCGGGTGAATGGCCGCCCTCCAGCCCAGGGTGAAGCGTTTCGGCAGGTCAGGGCCCTTCTACGCTGCACGGATGCCCAACCGCACCACCACGGCCGGCATCGCCGCCGCCTCCTCCTTCCTGCTCCTGTCCGCCGTCGGCCCGGCCGATGCGCACCCCGTGCCCGGACAGTTGTCCTACGCGTACACCGACGGGGACGGGCGTCCGGACGCGGACGTCCTCCGGGCCCCGGAGAGCGGGGTGTGCATCGACCTGCCGGCCCTCCGCGACGCCCCGGCCGTGCACCTGCACAACGACAGCCCCGCCACGGTCGAGCTCTACGGGACCCGGGACTGCCTGGGCCAGCCGCTCGGCACCGTGCGCGCCGGTGAACGCTCCACGGTCCACACCTTCTCCGTCTGGCTGGCACTACCCCGCTAGGAACGCCCCGCACGGACCGGGCCGGCCGGGGGCCCGTCGCGGGCGGTGTCGTAGCCTCGGAGGATGACCCTCGAAGAGCTCGGGCGGGCGAAGTACGTCAGCCTCACCACCTTCCGCAAGGACGGCACACCCGTCGCGACGCCCGTGTGGGCCGTCGCCGACGCCGGCGAGCTCTACATCTGGACCCGGTCCGACTCGTGGAAGGTCAAGCGGATCCGGAACAACGGGCGGGTCACCCTCCAGGCCTGCGACGTGCGCGGGCGCGTCGCGCCCGGGGCGCCGGTGCTGGAGGGCCGGGCGCGGCTGCTGGACGAGGCCGGGCTGAAGCGGGTGCGGCGGCTGATGTCGCGGAAGTACTCCTGGCAGTTCTGGTCGGTGGACGTCCCGGGCGCGCTCGTCCGGTTCGGACGGCGCCCGCACACGGGGATCGCCGTCAAGGTTTGAGATTCCCGTAGCCCGCCTGTAACACCCGTGGGTTCCAATGCGGGGCATGGAGACCGCGGCTTCGCTGGTGATCACACAACTCTCGGACTACTTACGCGGGTTGGCGCAGAGACTGGACCCGGGGGCGGGGTGGTACGGGGAGTTCCTGCGCCGGGACCCGGAGGGGATGCGGGCCTGCCTGGACGGGGCGGCGATGCCTCCGTGGGACGTGGTGGAGTCACTGCTCGGGGACCTCGCCGAGGCGCGGGGCCCGGAGTTCGCGGCGCGGGAGGCGCAGTACGCGGCCCGGCTCCGGGGGGAGGCCGCCGCGGCCTGGGACCGGCTGCCGGGCGGGGCCGAGGAGTTACAGACCCTGATCGTGGCCGCCGCAGAACAGCGGGACGCCGCGGAGGCGGCGGCACGGAGCCTGACGGCGCGGCTCGCCACCACCGCGGACCGGGCGGAGGCGGACGCGGTCGCCGGGGAACTCGCCTGGCTCCGCGACGACGCCGCCCGCGCCGCCTCCCGCCACGCGGACCTCACGACCCGCCTGAGCGCCCTGACCAACCCCACCCCCGCCCCCGCCCTCCTCCCGGCGGTTCCCCGCCAACGCCCGGAACCCCCGGCCGCCGCCGCATCACCGTCGGGCGGAGTCACGGGCCACCTCGGAACACCCCCCGCGCCCGCCGCGCCCCCCGCCCCCGCCCCGGCCCCGGCCGCCGATCCGCAGGCCGGGCACCCGGGCCGAGACCCGCGCGAGGGGCCGTACGAGGGGGCGGGCGGGGCATCGGGGGCGGACTCCGGCGGTGCGGCACCGGGGAGGCGGCGGGCCGAGGGGCGGGGGCTGCGGGGCCGCGCCCGCAGGGCCGGCGGGGCGAGGTACGCCGGCTCGGCGGCCCCCGAGCCGACACCCTTCAGCCCGCCGCCCGGACACCCGGCGGGCCCCGGCAGCGCCCTGCCGCGCGGGGCGCGCTTCGGACACCTCGAACCGCACGTGCCGGAGCTGCCGGAACAGCCGCAGCAGTCGGCTCAGCCGCAGGGTCGCGGCCCCGCGGTCGGCCCGCCGCGCGGCGCCCGGTTCGGGCGTCCGGAGCCGGAGCCGCAGCCGCAGCCGGGGCCGCATGCGGAGCAGGAGCCGGCGGCGGAGCCGCAGGGCGCGGGGAGTGCGGACGGGTGGCTCGGGGCGGGCTCGGAGCTGCAGGACGGCGGTGCGGCGGCGGTCGGGGGACGGGGCGTGCGGGGGACCGTGACCGAGCTGATCACGCTGCGGGCGCAGGGGCGCAGCGGCGAGGCGCACGCGCTGTTGTGCGAGGCCGCGGCCTGGCCGCCCGGGCTGCTGCCGGGGCTCGCCGCCGAGCTGGTCCGCGCCGGGCTGGCGGCCGACTGGGCCATCCTGCTGTGGGAGGCGGCCTCGCTCCCGCCCGAGCGGCTCGCCGCGGTGGCCGCGGCCCTCGGCGCGGCCGGCCGGCACGCCGACTGCGAGGCGCTGCTGCGCCAGGGCGTGTGCCGCCCCGCCGCCGAGCTGGCCGAGGCGGCGCTGGCCCTGGTCGAGGCCGGCCGCCCCGGCGAGGCCGACGCCCTGCTCGGTGCGTTCGTCCGTGTCCGTACCGCGGAGGAGGCGGCCCGTCTCGCCCGCCGGGACCCGCAGTGGTTCGTCCCGCGCCTGCTCAGGGCCGCCGAGGCCGCCTCCGCGGGGCACCACCGCGACCTCGTGCACGCGCTGCGCGTCGCGAAGTTCTTCGCCTCCTGAGGGCCGCCCTCCGCGTCCGAACCGGACCACTGTCCGACCGTTCCGAGCCGGAATCGACTGACCGCGAACGCTTCTCGACCCAGTCGGACCGACTACGCCATCAGTGCAAGGCGGTCTTGCCCCGGGGTGTGACGAGGCCTACGTTCTAGTCCCTACGCACACCGTCTACGTGCGTAGAAGTCGGCGTTCCCGTCGCGAGGAGCAGCTCATGGCCCAAGTCGTCCGCGCCGCACTCGTCCAGGCCACCTGGACCGGAGACACCGAGTCGATGATCGCCAAACACGAGGAGCACGCCCGCAGAGCGGCCGCCGAGGGTGCGCGGATCATCGGCTTCCAGGAGGTGTTCAACGCCCCCTACTTCTGCCAGGTCCAGGAGCCCGAGCACTACCGCTGGGCGGAGCCGGTCCCCGACGGCCCGACCGTCCGCCGGATGCAGGAGCTCGCCCGCGAGACCGGCATGGTGATCGTCGTACCGGTCTTCGAGGTGGAGGACTCCGGGTTCTACTACAACACCGCCGCCGTCATCGACGCCGACGGCAGCTACCTCGGCAAGTATCGCAAGCACCACATCCCGCAGGTCAAGGGGTTCTGGGAGAAGTACTACTTCCGCCCCGGAAACCTCGGCTGGCCCGTCTTCGACACCGCCGTCGGCAAGGTCGGCGTCTACATCTGCTACGACCGCCACTTCCCCGAGGGCTGGCGGGCCCTGGGCCTGGCCGGCGCCCAGCTGGTCTACAACCCGTCCGCCACCCACCGCGGCCTGTCCGCCTACCTGTGGCAGCTGGAGCAGCCCGCCGCGGCCGTCGCCAACGAGTACTTCATCGCCGCGATCAACCGGATCGGCCGGGAGGAGTACGGCGACAACGACTTCTACGGCACCAGCTACTTCGTGGACCCGCGGGGCCGCTTCGTCGGTGAGACGGCCAGCGACAAGGAGGAGGAACTCCTCGTCCGCGACCTCGACTTCGGCCTCATCGAAGAGGTCCGCACCCAATGGGCGTTCTACCGCGACCGCCGCCCCGAAGCCTACGGAGGGCTCGTACAGCCGTGACCAACCCGATCCCCCTGCTCAGCCGGCACCGCTCCGTCCTGCCCGACTGGCTCGCGCTCTACTACGACCGCCCCGTCGAGCTCACCCACGGCGAGGGCCGCCACGTCTGGGACGCGGACGGCAACCGCTACCTCGACTTCTTCGGCGGCATCCTCACCACGATGACCGCCCACGCCCTGCCCGAGGTCACCAAGGCCGTCGCCGAGCAGGCCGGGCGGCTCATCCACTCCTCCACCCTCTACCTCAACCGCCCGATGGTCGAACTGGCCGAGCGGATCGCCGCCCTGTCCGGCATCCCCGAGGCGCGGGTCTTCTTCACCACCTCCGGCACCGAGGCCAACGACACCGCGCTGCTGCTGGCGACCGCGTACCGCCGCTCCAACCAGATCCTGGCCATGCGCAACAGCTACCACGGCCGGTCCTTCTCCACCGTCGGCATCACCGGCAACCGCGGCTGGTCCCCGACGAGCCTCTCGCCGCTCCAGACGTACTACGTCCACGGCGCCGTCCGCACCCGAGGCCCCTTCGCGGAGCTGTCCGACGAGGCGTTCACCGCGGCCGCCGTCGCCGACCTGGAGGACGTGCTCGGCCAGGCCCGCGGCTCCGTCGCCGCCCTGATCGCCGAGCCGATCCAGGGCGTCGGCGGGTTCACCTCGCCGCCCGACGGCCTGTACGGGGCCTTCCGCGAGGTGCTGGACCGGCACGACATCCTCTGGATCAGCGACGAGGTGCAGACCGGTTGGGGCCGCACCGGCGAGCACTTCTGGGGCTGGCAGGCGCACGCCCGCAGCGGCCCCCCGGACATCCTCACCTTCGCCAAGGGCATCGGCAACGGCATGTCCGTCGGCGGGGTCGTCGCCCGCGCCGAGATCATGAACTGCCTCGACGCCAACTCCATCTCCACCTTCGGCGGTTCCCCGGTCACCATGGCCGCCGGCCTCGCCAACCTCGGCTACCTGCTGGAACACGACCTCCAGGGCAACGCCCGCCGCGTCGGCGGCCTGCTCCTGGAGCGGCTGCGGGCCATCGCCGCCACCGTGCCCGCCGTACGCGAGGTGCGCGGCCGCGGCCTGATGGCCGGAGTGGAGCTGACCCGGCCCGGAACCGACCGCGCCGACCCGGAAGCGGCCGCCGCCGTCCTGGAGGCCGCCCGGGAGGGAGGCCTGCTGCTCGGCAAGGGCGGCGGGCACGACACCAGCGTGCTGCGCATCGCGCCGCCGCTGTCCCTCACCGTCGCCGAGGCGGAAGAGGGCGCCGAGATCATCGAACGGGCCCTGCGCAGCACCGTGTAGCCGGGAGGCGCCGCACATGTCCATCCGCACCCTGATCCGCGGCGGCCTCGTCATCACGGCCGCCGACGAGCTTCACGCCGACGTCCTCGTCGAGGACGGCCGGGTGACCGCCCTCGCGGCGCACGGCTCCGACACCGCCGAGGGCTGGACCGCCGGCGCCGGCCGCGTCCTCGACGCCACCGGGAAGTACGTGATCCCCGGCGGGGTCGACGCCCACACCCACATGGAGCTGCCCTTCGGCGGCACCTCCGCCTCGGACACCTTCGAGACCGGCACCCGGGCCGCGGCCTGGGGCGGCACCACCACCATCGTCGACTTCGCCGTGCAGAGCCGGGGCCGCGCCCTGCGCGAGGGACTCGACACCTGGTACGACAAGGCCGACGGCAAGTGCGCCGTCGACTACGGCTTCCACATGATCCTCTCGGACGTCAACGAGGGCACCCTCAAGGAGATGGACCTCCTCGTCGGGGAGGGCGTCACCTCCTTCAAGCTCTTCATGGCCTACCCGGGGGTCTTCTACAGCGACGACGGGCAGATCCTGCGGGCCATGCAGCGGGCCTCCGGCAACAGCGGGCTGATCATGATGCACGCGGAGAACGGCATCGCGATCGACGTGCTCGTCGAGCAGGCCCTCGCCCGCGGGGAGACCGACCCCCGCTACCACGGCGAGGTCCGCAAGGCCCTGCTGGAGGCCGAGGCCACGCACCGGGCGATCCAGCTCGCCCGCGTCGCGGGCTCCCCGTTGTACGTCGTCCACGTCTCGGCGGAGGAAGCCGTCGCCGAGCTGGCGGCCGCCCGCGACAAGGGCCTGCCGGTGTTCGGCGAGACCTGCCCGCAGTACCTCTTCCTGTCCACCGACAACCTCGCGGAGCCGGACTTCGAGGGCGCCAAGTACGTCTGCTCGACCCCCCTGCGGCCGCGCGAGCACCAGGCCGCGCTGTGGCGGGGCCTGCGCACCGACGACCTCCAGGTGGTCTCCACCGACCACTGCCCGTTCTGCTTCAAGGGGCAGAAGGAGCTGGGCCGCGGCGACTTCTCGAAGATCCCGAACGGGCTGCCGGGCGTGGAGAACCGGATGGACCTCCTGCACCAGGCGGTCCTGGACGGGCACATCACCCGCCGCCGCTGGATCGAGATCGCCTGCGCGACCCCGGCCCGGATGTTCGGCCTGTACCCGCAGAAGGGCACCATCGCCCCCGGCTCGGACGCGGACATCGTCCTCTACGACCCGCACGCCGAGCAGGTCGTCTCCGCGCGGACGCACCACATGAACGTGGACTACTCGGCCTACGAGGGCAAGCGGATCACCGGGCGCGTCGAGACCGTCCTCTCCCGCGGCGAACCCGTCATCGAGAACCGCGAGTTCACCGGGCGCGCCGGCCACGGGGCCTTCGTACCCCGCTCCGCCTGCCAGTACCTGTAGCCCCTCCGCACCCCGCACCCCGCACCCCGCAAGGAGCCGCCCATGGACTTCGGCCTCGTCCTGCAGACCGACCCGCCCGCCTCCGAGGTCGTCAGCCTCATGCGCCGCGCCGAACGCAACGGCTTCCGCTACGGCTGGACCTTCGACTCGGCCGTGCTGTGGCAGGAGCCCTTCGTCATCTACAGCCAGATCCTGGCCAACACGACGAAGCTGACCGTCGGCCCGATGGTCACCAACCCCGGCACCCGCACCTGGGAGGTCACCGCCTCCACCTTCGCCACCCTCAACGACATGTACGGCAACCGCACGGTGTGCGGGATCGGCCGCGGCGACTCGGCGATGCGGGTCGCCGGACGCAAACCCAACACCCTGGCCCGCCTCGGCGAGGCCATCGACGTCATCCGGGACCTCGCCGAGGGCCGGGAGGCCGAGGTCGACGGCCAGCCGCTGCGGCTCCCGTGGGTGAGGGAGGGCCGCCTCCCCGTCTGGATGGCCGCGTACGGACCGAAGGCCCTGGCCCTCGCCGGACAGAAGGCGGACGGGTTCATCCTCCAGCTGGCCGACCCCTTCCTCACCGAGTGGATGGTGCGCGCGGTCCGCACCGCCGCCGAGGAGGCCGGCCGGGACCCGGACGCGATCACCATCTGCGTGGCGGCCCCCGCGTACGTGGGCGAGGACCTGGCCCACGCCCGCGAGCAGTGCCGCTGGTTCGGCGGCATGGTCGGCAACCACGTCGCCGACCTGGTCGGCCGGTACGGCGAGCACTCGGGCATGGTGCCCGACGCCCTCACCGACTACATCAAGTCCCGCGAGGGCTACGACTACAGCCACCACGGGCGGGCCGGCAACCCGTCCACGGACTTCGTCCCGGACGAGATCGTCGACCGGTTCTGCCTGCTCGGCCCGGCCGAGGCGCACGTCGAGAAGCTCCGGGCCCTGCGCGCCCTGGGCGTCGACCAGTTCGCCGTCTACGACATGCACGACGCGAAGGCGGCCACCATCGACGCCTACGGGCAGCACGTCATCCCGGCGTTCCAGGACTGACGGCCCGCGCCGACGGGCCGGGCGGGGCGCGGGCCCGCCGTGATCTCGGGGCGTGCCCCGCGGGACCGGACCCGCGGGCACGCCCTTCGCCGGTTGTGCCGCCCGGGAAGGCCCGGCCGGCGGGTGGGTGGGTTCACCTGTTGGTCATCAGGGGGACGGGGTCCCTTCGGGGAATGCGGTGGGGATCGCGGGGCGCGCGTGTTCTGATGGAGGCATGATCGAACAGTTCCTGGCACGTGACCTGTCCGCCGTCGAGGAAGCCGTCCGCAAGGCGGCCGCCGCCGAGATCATGCCGCGGTTCCGGCAGCTCGCCGACCACGAAGTGGACGAGAAGAGCGGCCCGCACGATCTGGTGACCGTCGCCGACCGCAAGGCGGAGGAGCACCTCACCGCAGCCCTCACCCGGCTGCTGCCCGGCTCGGCCGTCGTCGGCGAGGAGGCCGTGCACGCCGACCCGACCGTGTACGAGGCCCTGCGCGGCGACGCCCCGGTGTGGATCGTGGACCCCGTCGACGGCACCCGGCAGTTCGTCTCCGGCGACCCCGCCTTCTGCACCCTGGTCGCCCTCGCCCACCATGGGGAGATCCTCGCCTCCTGGACCTTCGCCCCGGCACTCGACGAGATGGCCACCGCCGTGCGCGGGCAGGGAGCCCACCTGGGGGAGGAGCGCCTGTACTGCGGCTCCCCGGACCCCGGCGCCGACCTGCGCGTCGCCATGGCCCACCCGCTCTACACCACCGACGGCGACAAGCGGATCCTGTCCCGCCTTGACGTGCCGGGCGTCGACCCCCGCCCCTGCGGTTCGGCCGGCCTGGAGTACCTGAAGGTGGCCCGCGGCCAGGTCGACGGCCTCGCCTTCACCTGGCCCTCGGCCTGGGACCACGCGGCCGGGCTGCTGCTCGTCGCCGAGGCCGGCGGCGCCCAGAGCACCGTCGCGGGGGTGCCCTTCCGCATCGACCAGGACAACGAGCTGCCCTTTGCCGTGGGCCGCGACGAGGCCACGGCCGTACGGATCCGCGAGCTGCTCCGCGGGGTCTGAACCCGTCCCGATCTGACGAACCCCGGGGCCGCGGCGGCCGTACCCGGGGCCTGCGGAGGCGGTCCGAATATCCTGGAGGTGGTGGCGCCGCCGGACGAAGGAGTCGCATAGTGCCGTCGATTCTCGATGCGGTCGTGGTGGGGGCGGGGCCCAACGGGCTGACGGCCGCCGTCGAACTGGCCCGGCGCGGCTTTTCCGTGGCCGTGTTCGAAGCCGCGGAGTCCGTCGGCGGCGGGGCCCGTACCGAGGAGCTCACCCTCCCCGGGTTCCGGCACGACCCCTGCTCGGCCGTCCACCCGCTGGGCGCCGGCTCCCCGGCGTTCGCCGCGATGCCGCTGGCCCGGTACGGGCTGGAGTGGGTGCACCCTCCGCTGCCGATGGCGCACCCCTTCGACGACGGCACGGCCGCGGTGCTCTCCCGCTCCGTCGCCGAGACCGCGGCCTCCTTCGGGCCGCGCGACGCGGGCGCGTACCGGCGGCTGGTCGCGCCGTTCCTCGGCCGGTGGGACACCCTGGCCCGGGACTTCATGTCCCTGCCCGCCACCGCCCTGCCCCGCGACCCGGTCACCCTGGCCCGCTTCGGGCTGGCCGGACTGCCGCCGTCCACCTGGCTGTTGCGCCGGTTCCGGGACGAGCGGGCCAAGGCCCTGTTCGCCGGGCTCGTCGCCCACGTCATCGCCCCGCTGGACGGCATCGCCACCGGCGCCGTCGGCCTCGTCTTCGCCCTGGCCGCGCACGCGGGCGGCTGGCCCATGGCCCGCGGCGGCTCCCAGTCGGTCTCCGACGCCCTCGCCGCGTACTTCGCCGACCTGGGCGGCAGCATCCACACCGGGTTCGAGGTCAAGCGCCTCGACGAGCTCCCGCCGGCCCGTGCGTACGTCTTCGACACCTCGCCGACCGCGCTGGCCCGGATCGCCCGCCTGGGGCGCGCGTACGACGGCTACCGGTACGGCGCCTCCGTCTTCAAGATCGACTACGCCCTGTCCGGGCCGGTGCCGTGGACCGCCGAGGCCCCCCGCCGGGCCGGCACCGTCCAGATCGGGCCGCGCGCCCGCGACGTCGACGCCGCCCTCCAGCTCGCCTCCGGGGGGCGGGCCCCCCGCGCCCCGTTCCTGATCACCGCTCAGCCCAGCCTCGCCGACCCGGGCCGCGCCCCCGAGGGCAAGCACGTCTTCTGGGCGTACGGGCACGTCCCCGCGGGCTGGGAGGGCGACCTCACCGACGCCGTCGAACGCCAACTGGAGCGCTTCGCCCCGGGCTTCCGCGACCTCGTGCTCGCCCGGGCCACGGCCGGCCCGCCGCAGCTCGCCGCCCGCAACCCCAACTACGTCGGCGGGGACATCGCCTGCGGCGCGGCCTCCGGGCTCCAACTGCTGCTGCGCCCGAAACTGACCCTGTCCCCGTACACGACCTCCCACCCCGCCGTGTTCCTCTGCTCCTCCGCCACCCCGCCCGGCCCCGGCGTGCACGGCATGTCCGGCCACAACGCCGCCAAGGCGGTCTGGCGACACCTCCGAAAGGCCGGCTCCTGATGGTCCGCATCACCCTCGTCCAGGGCGACATCACCGCCGAGCAGGCGGACGCCCTGGTCAACGCCGCGAACTCCTCGCTGCTCGGCGGCGGGGGAGTCGACGGAGCCATCCACCGGCGCGGCGGCCCGGAGATCCTGGAGGCCTGCCGTGCACTGCGCGCCTCCCACTACGGCAAGGGCCTCCCGACGGGCCGGGCCGTGGCCACGACCGCGGGCCGCCTGCACGCCCAGTGGGTGATCCACACGGTCGGCCCCGTCTGGTCGGCCACCGAGGACCGCTCGGACCTCCTCGCCTCCTGCTACCGCGAGTCACTGCGCGTCGCGGACGAGCTGGGCGCCCGTACGGTCGCTTTCCCGGCCATCTCGACCGGCGTCTACGGCTGGCCGATGGACGACGGCGCCCGCATCGCGGTGGAGACGGTCCGTGCGGCCGCCACCTCGGTGGAAGAGGTCCGCTTCGTCCTCTTCGACGCCCCGGCCCACGCGGCCTTCGCCGACCGGCTCCGCTGACCGCTGACCGCGGCCGCCGGGCCGGCCGTGCACCGCCGAACGTCCGCTCCGGGGACGGGGTCCCCGGGGCGTCCGGTACGTCCGTCGAAGCCGGCGTCGCCCGGTGGCCCGCACGGCACGGGGAGCGTCCCGCGCGGGCCACCGCACCGACTCAGAGCTGGACGGTCTCCACGGCGTTGACGTTGCCCCAGCTGCCGTACTTCTCGCCCTTCGTGCACGAGGGGCCGGCAACCGCACCGGGCTGCGCGGGCGCCGCCGGGGCCATGCCGGTCAGGTCCTGGCCTTGCGCAGGCGCTGGCAGCCGCGCAGCCGGTCCTGTCCGTCGGAGTCGCAGACCTCGAACCACACGTTCTTCGTGCCGTGGCGGATGCCGTCCTTGCCTGCGTCGGGTTCGCCGTCGGGGTTGTCGGTGAGGTCGACGGTGTGGTTGCCGAAGCGGTCCTCGTAGTGCATCCGGAGCTTGCCGCCCCAGCCGTCCTGGTAGGCGTCGGGTTCGTCGCGGGAGTACGGCGTCACGTACTCGATCCCGAACCAGCCGTCCCCGGTGTCCCAGAACCGGTAGCCCACGCTCGCCGCCGTCGTGCCCTTCAGGGACCGCCCCTCGAAGAGGGTGAACCCGGCGGCGGGCTGCTTCGCCGGAGCCGGCGCCGGTGTCGCGGAGGCCGGGGTGTCCTTGGCGGGCGGGCTCTGGGCGGCCCCCGGGAGACCTTTCGCCAACCCGTAGCCCAGCCCCAGCGCGGCCACGACCGCGCCGCACGACGCCAGGAGGCGGCGCGGTCGTAAGCGTCCGCCGGGTGAGGTTCCCGGCGTCGGACCGGGCTGCCGGGAGTCGGCGGGAGCCTCCGGCGCCCCGGCCGGGCCGGAACCGCCCTCCGGCTCGGCGGCGAGCCGGTCGCGGGCGTCGAGCCAGGCGGCGGTTTCGGGCTCGTGGCCGCACGCCGCGACGAAGGCGGCCAGCATGTCGCGGCGCGGGAGGGCGGGCCGGGTGAGGGCGTACGAGATCGTGCTGCGCGTCAGGATCCGCCCCTGCTCCGCGGCCCGGCACTCCAGCCTGCGATAGCTCAGACCGGAGCGGTCCTGGAGGTTCCGCATGAGGGCCACCAGCTCGGCGGCGTTCCGTGCGCGGCTCGGGTCGATGTCTTCGTGGAGTCCCATGGACGGCATCCTCGGCGACGGGCCGGGCCGGGAAAAGCGCCGCACCGGACACCCGCGCACGTCGGCCGGCCCGACGCGGCGGCCGCCCGCGACACCGAGCGCCCCTGCGCCCGGACGTACTGTCAAGTAACCCCATCTGCGGTGAAATTACCGGTCAGGAGCCGTAGATGCGGTCCTAGCGCCTGACTGTAGTCCGCATATGCAGTGCGCGACCCTGGTGTAGTGGTCGGCGCCTCGGCATCCCGGAGGCCCCCCTGCCGGGGGGGGGGGGGGGGGAGCGGGGGGGGGGGGGGGGGAAAGGGGGGGGGAACCCGGAGGCAACCCCCTTCCGCCCCCCCTTTTCTCCCATCCCTCCCCCAACCCCCCCCCCGCCGGGAGCCCCCCTTCCT